>JBDTLQ010000293.1:0-4673 GCA_039934715.1 Ignavibacteria bacterium
TCTACGGATTGCCGTTTATAAAAACGGAAGATCTGGAATTCAGGTCTTTGCTGTCCCGTTTTTGCTGTTGAATTATACACGAGACACAACCTATCCCGTGGAATTGTTAGATCCTAGATCCACTGTCCACAACCTACAGACATCCATTATAGGATACCGTATAGTCAGGTGATACTGTATGTACGCATAATCTGCTCTTTCTTCATATACTGTATATATGTATGTGGACCAGCGCGCGAGTCACCCGAACAAAGTCCGCCGCCCTCACGCATAGTGTAAGTTGTTTACTGCTACATTTTTTATTATTTATTCACTCTGTGGTTTGTATTAATTTTTATGTGGCTTGATGTGCATACAAAAAATGAAAAAGGCACAGGAATAGTAATGGTGGCGGGAAAAAAACAGAGATAAGATTTATGTAAAATCTTTTTAATCAATAAAAGAAATGTACACACCAGATCATTACAAAATGACTGACAGTGATGAGATCCTTGATTTCATCAAAAAGAACAGCTTTGCAATTTTGGTTTCACAGAATGAAGGTAAACTTATTGCGACTCACATCCCCATATTAATAAAAGAGGATGAAGGTGAAAAAGGTTTTCTTTACGGTCATGTTGCAAAAGCAAACAGACAGCTGGAAAATCCTGATAAAGAGGTGCTTGCAATTTTCCCCGGACCTCATAAATATATTTCTTCCTCATGGTATGAATCAAATCAATCTGTTCCCACGTGGAATTATCTTTCTGTTCATGTTTACGGAAGGCTCATTGTATTGCCGGATGTAGAGGATAGAATAAATGCCGTAAAGAGTGTCGTTGAATATTTTGAAGATGAAGGCAGCAATTATTCCGTTGATGATCTGAAGACTAATTATTTTGAAGCAATGCTGAGAGGCATTGTAGCGTTTAAAATTGAGATCACTGAAATTGAAGGAAAGAAAAAAATTTCTCAAAACCATCCCGCAGAAAGACAACAGAGAGTTATCGACAGTCTGGAAAAAATCGGAGATGAAGATTCAACAGCGATCGTTGAAAAGATGAAGCAGAATCTTAAAAAAAATGATTAGGTATGTCTAAAGATCCTGTAATCACGATCGTCATTCCCTGTTACAATGAAGAAGAATCATTATCTGTATTTTTACCCGAACTGTTAAAATATTCCCGGGAAAAAAATTACGATGTCATCATTACAAATGACGGTTCAACAGATTCTTCCGGGAAGATCCTGAAAGAATTTTCTTCAAACAATAATAATTTCACCTTGATGGATCATAAGCTGAACAAAGGTTACGGGGGAGCTTTAAAGACCGCCATAAAAAATGTAAAGACAGAGTACTTTGTTTCGATCGATGCCGACGGCCAGCATTATCCTGAAGACATTGACCAGTTGTTTAATAAACTGAAAGAGACTGATGCAGATATGATCGTCGGAAGCAGAAAGGAGATCCGATCTAATGATTCATACAGGACAACAGGCAAATGGATCATCAGGAAAATTTCAGGACTTCTTGTGAAGACGGATGTGTATGACATCAACTCCGGGATGAAATTATACAGGACTGATCTCGCGCAAAAATATATAAGCCTTTGTCCGGATACGATGGCGTTCAGTGATATAATGACACTTATATTCTCCGCTCAGAAGCATCTTGTAATTGAGGTCCCGGTAAGGATAAAGGAAAGAACCGGCGGCAAGAGTACGATCGGACTGAATACAGCTTTTGATACCGTGATGGAAATTTTCAACATTGTAATGCTTTTTAATCCGATAAAAATATTTCTTCCGATATCGCTGATCTTTTTTGTACTCGGGATCTTATGGGGAGTGCCAATCATCATTGCAGGCAGAGGTGTAAGCGTCGGCGCTGCGCTGCTTATACTAATGGGTGTGATAACATTTCTTTTGGGGCTGATCGCCGAACAACTTTCTCTTCTCAGAAAAAGAACCTGATGAAGTATCAAAAACTATCATCCGGTGAAAACAAAATTTTATTTCTTATACTATCCTCAGCGCTATTAATAAAAATAATTCTTGCGCTGATAATCCAGACACAACTCAGATCAGACAGTGTCACATACAATGATCTTGCGCAATCCATTCTTAAAGGTGGATACTCAATTGACGGCAGACCAACTGCATTTGTAGTATTAGGTTATCCGTTATTTCTTTCCGGAATATATTCGGCTTTCGGCGAGGGGCAGTTTTATGTTAAGATCATTCAATCGCTAATTGAAATTTTAACAGGCTTATTGTTTTTTAAAGTAAGCAGATTTTTTTTTGCTGTAAAACTTTCGATGATCTCTCTCGCAATATTTTCCTTTCTTCCTTCAAATCTGCTTTTCAGCCAGGCAATTCTGACTGAATCACTATTCGGATTTTTTTACATGACGGTAATTTATTTTTGCCTGAAAGAGAATTTTGTGAAAATTATTTTTTTAACAGGGATATTTTTTGGTCTGGCAATATTAGTGAGATCGTCTTTTTCATTTGCTGTTTTGCTTGTTCCAATGTATCTGCTTATTGGAAGAAAAGATTTTTTTGAGAATAAATATTTTATAAACATTCTAAAATACTCAGTGATCTTTTTCGCCGGATTAACTTTAATATTATCCCCGTGGATCATCCGGAACAAACTGGTGATGAACTCATTTACGCTCGCAACGCAGGGCGGCAGTACCCTATGGGAAGGAAACAATCCGGATGCTACCGGTACATGGAACCCTATCGCTGTAAACAATAATCCCTTGTTTGAAAACCCGGATGAGATATACCGTGAAAAAGAATTTTACCGGCTGGCTAAAAATTTCATTTTGGAAAATCCCGTTAAATTCCTTACACTCGGAATAAAAAAGACAGCTTATCTTTTTTCCAGCGAAAGAATGATCGTACTTTACTTCACTGATTCCGTGCCTGGTGAGACATCTACTCAGGTTTATAAAGCGGTAAATCCATTGATCTTACTTTTGATCAATGTTCCGTACTTTATAATAATGTTATTGGGAACATGGGGATTACTTTTATTAAAGCAGAAAAGATTTTTCATTTTCGGATTTATTCTGATGTGGCTTATCACCATTTTTATCTTTGTAGGCCTTGCAAGATATCACTATGTACTGATACCGTTTTTTATTTTAGGGACTGTGAACTTTTTTATTCAAAGAAAAAAATTTTGGAAGGAGTTATCATTACCGGGAAAGCTCATTGGTTCAGGTTTCAGTGTATTTCTTTTAGCGGTATGGACATCGGAAATTTATCTTTTGATCACAAATAGATAATTGAAAAAAATACTTGTCATTACATATTACTGGCCGCCGAGCGGCGGTGCGGGAGTACAGAGGATACTCAAGGCAGTGAAATATTTTCCGAAGTCCGGTATCGAGCCTTTTGTAGTGACTGTAAAGGAAGACAGAGCCGGATATCCTTCGTATGACAGGAGCCTGGAAAAAGATGTTCCGGCAGAGGCTAAAGTTTTCAGGACAGATACTTTTGAACCGTTCGGCTTGTATTCCAAATTGCTCGGAAAGAAAAGTATCCCCACCGGTTTTTCAAATGAAAGCAACCCGGGTTTATTTCAGAAGTTTTCAAGATTTGTAAGAGGTAATTTTTTTATTCCGGATGCAAGAAGAGGTTGGTTAAAATTCGCGTTTAAAGAATCGTGCAGGATCATTGAAAAAGAAAAAATTGATACTGTATTGGTCACAAGCCCGCCGCATTCAGCTCAGCTGATAGGTTATAAATTAAAAAAAAAATACAACATAAAATGGATAGCTGACATGAGAGATCCGTGGACTGATATTTATTTTTACAATGAGTTCAAACATCTGCCTTTCGCGAAAAATCTTGATAAAAAATATGAGCGTGAAGTCCTCGAAAATGCGGATAAGATCATAACTGTCGGTGAGCATTTAAAAAACCAGTTCCTGGGAAAATCACCGAAGATCAAAAGAGAAAATATAATTGTTATCCCCAACGGCTATGATGAAGAAGATTTTAAAAACCAAACTCCGCAAGAAAATTTACAGCGGGAATTTGTGATCACATACACGGGGACACTTGCTGACAGCTACAATCCAATAATCTTCTTTACTTCGTTAAAGAAGATGACGGAGAAATTTCCTGAAGCAAAAATAAAGCTGCGTTTTGTCGGCAACCCTGCAATGTCGGTGATAGGAAAAATTAAAGACATTTCACTCGGCAAACATATCGAGTTGATCCCCACGGTAAATCATGATGAATCTATCGGCTATCTTTTAAGAAGTACAATGCTTCTGCTTGTGATCCCCGAAATAAAAAATGATAAAGGGATTTTAACGGGCAAGCTGTTTGAGTATCTCGCGGCGAGGAAGCCCATCATTTGCATCGGTCCGGAAGACGGTGATGCAGCGATCGTGATCCGTGAATGCGGAGCGGGAAAAACATTTGAAAGAAACAATGAAGATGAATTGAATAAGTATCTTGAAGAGCAGATCAAAAACTGGATCAGAGAAAAAAATCTGGATGTTACCAATGATAGTTTTCGAAAATATTCCAGACAAAATCAGGCAAACGAATTATCGAAAATAATTTCAAGCTCATGATATTCCATATGGCATTCAAGAGCGCAATGCCATCTGTGTTTTCAAAGTAGTCAGGCGATGGCATTCAAGAGCGCAATGCCATCTGTGTTTTTC
>JBDTLQ010000294.1:0-4668 GCA_039934715.1 Ignavibacteria bacterium
CATGCCCGGTCTGATTGTTGATCTGAGGAATAACCGCGGCGGACACGTATCGCAATTGCTTCTTGAAAAACTTTCGAGGAAAAGATACGCGTTCGGAGTTTCAAGATGGGGCAGCGTCGAGTCGTATCCTAACCACAGCGTGGCCGGGGCGATGGTTGCGGTGACGAATGAGTATGCCGGATCTGACGGGGATATTTTCAGTCATCACTTCAAGCAGATGAAGCTTGGTACGCTGGTTGGAAAAAGAACATGGGGCGGTGTGATAGGAATTAACCCAAGACTTGCACTGGCTGACGGGACCGTTACAACTCAGCCTGAATACGCTTCTTACATGAATGATGTGGGCTGGAAGGTAGAAAATTACGGAACAGATCCGGATGTTGAAGTTGATATAACTCCGCAGGATTATGCAAAAGGTAAAGATCCTCAGATCGATAAGGCAATTGAAATTGCGCTCGAGCAGCTCAGGAAAAAACCTGTTGAAATGCCTGACTTTAAAGACAGACCGAAACTCCCGCTGCCTGTTTTCGAAATAAGTGCGAACGGCAACGGCAAGGCGCATGATTATGAAAAAATTAAGAATTAAGAATTAAGAATTAAAATTACTAAAACCCCGCAGCTTTAACATCTGCGGGGTTTTGTTTTATAACAAAAATATTTTTCAACCTTAAAGCTCAATATATTTTAAATTAAAAAGAAAGAAAAAATGCAGGACCTAAAAACAGGTGACATTGTAACATTAAAATCGGGAGGACCTAAGATGACCATACAAAGATTTCTCGGCGATGCAACAGAAGTTTCAACCAAAGTTCAGGATGAAGCATTAAAATTTATCAAAGGAAATAAATCAGGAGACGTTGTCTGCCAGTGGTTTGACGGGAATGCTTCAAAGAATGATATCTTCCCGGTAGACTCGCTTGAGAAGAAGTAGTTCGTTTAATAAACAATGTTTCATTTCAAAAAAAATATTTTTAAAAGGGAGCAGTTTACTTTGCTCCTTTTTATTATTAATGTACAAAAAATATAGAGGAGTTTTATTCAGTTTCGAAATGTTCCCGAAAGCAACACATCCCTGCATCATCTAAGACTTTGAACTTCAATGTTAAACATTTTTCAATAGATAAATTATATTAATAAATCTAACTTCATAAAAAAATTGAAAGGGTGAAATGAAAATCTTAAAATTTTCTGTTTTAATAATTATTTTTTTAAACTCAGTTTTAATAACAGCAGTGATGTGTCAGGAAGACGAAGAGAATGAATCGAGCGAAAGCATTTTGGAAAGGGAAGAGTATATTAATGAAAGACGTGCAGGAGGTCCGGGAAAAACCGTTCCACCGAGCGCATATGAGAAAGCATTCATAGAAAAACAAAGACTTCCCGAAGACAGAAATCTTCCTAATAGTCCAACCGCTATCACAAGCTGGCAGACAGTGACTCCTTCAGGAATGTTTTATCAGGTCACAAATGATAATTATGTATCAGGCAGAACAAACGGGATCGCGTTTCATCCCACCAACCCAAATACAATTTACATAGCAGCGGCCCAGGGCGGAGTGTGGAAGACGACCGACGCAGGATTGCACTGGACAGTCTTAACGGATAATCTCGGATCAATAGCAAGCGGTGACATCGCGATCGATCCATCGGATCCTAATGTTTTATATTACGGTACAGGAGAACTTAACTATTCACTCGACAGTCAGTACGGTGATGGGATTTATAAAACCACTAACGCAGGTTTGAACTGGACCAAAGTCGCAACCACTCTGCAGGTAGGAACATACACCGGAAAGATCATCGTTGATCCGACAAATTCAAATAATGTTTATTGTGCAGGCAATTTAGGAATTTTTAAATCTACAAACGCTGGTTTGAACTGGACCAATGTTAATGCTATAAATTCATCCTCTCTTGTGATGGACGCGACAAACCCCTCGATACTTTATTGTTCATCAGGATCAGGAGCAAGCTTTATTTACAAAACAACTAACGCTGGTTTGAACTGGACACTTCTTACAGATGGACTGACAACAACTAACGGCAGGAGGACACAGCTCGCGATATCACCGGATAATCCGAATTATATTTATGCGAGTGTTGCCGCATCAAGCGGAGCGCTTCTCGGTCTTTTCAGGACTACCAACGGAGGCGCCAACTGGACACTGCAGAATTCTGCGACGAATTATATGAGTTCACAGGGATGGTATGATAATGCTGTTACAGTCATTCCGGGAAATCCGGATGGAGTGATAGTTGGAGGTCTGGATGCATATGTTTCTACAAACGGAGGAGTAACTTTAACAAAAAAATCTACATGGTCCACAAATAACCCGTCGAACTTTTCTCATGCGGATATTCATTATTTAACATATAACGGGTCGGTTCTTTATTGCTGCTCTGACGGAGGTGTTTACAAATCCCTTGACAACGCGGACACATGGTCAGACCTTAACAAAAATATTTCCACTCTACAGTTTCAAAGCGCGGATTATGATCCCACAGATCCTTATAAAATTTATGGCGGATGTCAGGACAATAACAAACAGACGACAACCGATAACGGAGTTGTCTGGATACAAAGAACAACCGGTGATGGTGGCTACACTATAGTTGATCCGGTAGATGTGAATTATGTGTATGGTCAGTATGTGAACGGTTCGATCCAGCGGTCTGGAAATTCTGGAGTCAGCTTTACCAATATTACTCCAAGCGGCTCAAGCGGGGGATTATTTTACAATCCATATGAAATGGCTCCGGGAGATCATAACACAGTTGTTTTCGCTAGAGCGAATGTCTGGAAAACAACTTCAATTCAGACAAGTTCAACGTCATCGGGCTGGACGCAGATCGCTACTAGCGCGGTCCTCGGCGGCAATGCTTCAGCGATCGGAATAAGCTTTACTGATATTGATAAAATTTATGTTGGAACAAGTAGCGGAAAGATCCTTGTGACAACTAATAATGGTACTAACTGGACCACTACAACCGGACTTCCTTATATAACTGATCTCTGGGTTGACTTCAGTGATGATGATATTTGTTACGCTACTACGGGAGGAAATATTCCCGACAAGCATGTATTTAAAACTACAAATGGCGGACTCAACTGGGCAAGCATTTCCACCGATCTTCCTAACATAAGTGTGAATTCAATCGCGATCAGACAAACATCCCCGAAGATGATCTTTGCCGGCACAGACCTTGGGGTTTTCCAGTCTACAAATGATGGTGCGAACTGGATTTCTTTCAACACAGGATTTCCTAACGTAGAAGTTTATGATCTTAAATATAAAGAGGGTCCGAAATTACTTCTCGCTGCAACGCACGGACGCGGATGTTTCATGTTCGATATAAGCCAGATCGTAACGGTACAAAATCATAACGGCATCCCTGAAAAATTCTCTCTTTCACAAAATTTTCCGAATCCATTCAACCCGACTACGAAGATCAATTATGAAATTCCCCTATCGGGAAATGGTCCCATTGCGGTAAGTCTGAAAATATATAATGCTCTTGGAAATGAGGTAGCAGTGCTTGTCGGCACGCAGCAAAATGCAGGCAGCTATGAGGTAAATTTTAATGCGGAAAAATTATCAAGCGGGGTTTATTTTTATAAATTAATTGCCGGTGATAATATTGCTTCAAAGAGTATGGTTATCTTAAAGTGATCTGCTGAAAATCAATTCGGTTATTCAGAAGAAACCGGAGTTGAATTCGTGAGCGGCACATTTTGAAATTTTTCCCTGCCACGAATTAACACAAATTTTTGCGAATTGATCCCGAATATTTACGATGCAAAATATTTTTTTAAAGATCTTTATATTTAAGTTTAAATATTACTTGTAAAAATTATTTAGTGTTTAATTCGAATCAATTCGTGAAAATTCGTGGCAAAATTTATAATGAGTTTGTTTCAGGAATTACATCATACTTCTTCCAAAGACCCAATGCGAATCCCGACACCATAAATGTGACCAATGATTTTCCCGAGTCAATCAATGTCAGACCAAACGGTCTCATTTCAAATGAATTGAATGTAGCCAGCTCTACAAACAGGAATGCAAGCCAGAAAACAAAGGCGTATCTCATACCGCTAATAAAATTTTCAACATTAAGTTTCTTAAAAAGCCACGCCATAGAGTATACCATTATTATCGCGTTAATAATAGAAAAGATAAAAGGAGTGAAACCGGCATTTTCAAAATCCGACATTGACTTTCCCATCAGTTCCGTCCACTGGCCGGCAAATGCGACCGGTGAATACCAACCTGCACCGATCGCCTGGTGCACTATAACAAGTATCCATACAGCAACGTGATTGATCTTTAATTTTTTCATAAAGGGGAAGGGGATTTTATTTTATGCAATATAAATAAATCGGATTAATAAACCAATAATGGCACATGTGAATTTTATCTAAGTACGCTACATTTTTTGATTGAACTCCCGCTTCGAGGTCAGCGAGGCGAGCGGATGACACGAAAGAAAACTGATTACACTGATCTCTTTTATATTTTCAAGCTCATTTCAAAAATTAAATTATATTTAACAGGTAAAGGTAAATTTATTTTAAATAGAAAGGCATATTTCAAAAAAATCTCTAAGGTCAGTCACATCCGTCCAAAACGATTTAAGAATTCAACACTAACTTTTAAACATAAACTA
>JBDTLQ010000295.1:0-4656 GCA_039934715.1 Ignavibacteria bacterium
GCGTCTTGCGTCTCGCGTCTTGCGTCTTGCGTCTCGCGTCTTGCGTCTTGCGTCTTGCATCTTGCGTCTTGCGTATAAAAAACCCCGCATCACATAAGATGCAGGGTTAATGAATCTGGAAAAAGTATCTTTTAACAAAAGACTATTTTACAAGGATCATTTTCTTTTTGTCTGTAAAGTTATCTGTCTTAAGAACATAAAAATAAACACCACTGGATAAGTTGGAAGCGTTGAACTCTACATTGTAGCTTCCCTTATTCATAAATCCGTCTATATAACTATCAACTTCCTTACCGAAAATATCATAGATCTTAAAGCTGACCTTTCCGTCATTTGGGAGAGAAAATTTGATGTGTGTAACAGGATTGAACGGATTAGGATAATTTTGTGACAATAAATAACTGACGGGAGTTTCATTCTCGTTTCCGATACCTGTAGTTACTATGCCTTCGGAAATAGCCTGCTCAACATTTCCAAGAGCAAGAACAGCATTATCGAGGTAAACAAAAACAATGACCCGGCAATTCATCGGGCTCCAGGATGCGTCAACAGTGGTTGAAATATTTTTAGTTATGACTTCATTCGCGTTCCATGTAGCCTCGGTGTTAAGATCTTCTCCGGTTGGGCCATTAATCATATTCCTTGCTATATCATGATGAATGTAATCATTATGATACCCCGCGGTTCCGCAGACTGCATAATAGTTTTGGGGGTACACTACATTATCTTCTACCAGCACTACACTGATCTTATACTGACCTGTCAGAGTGCTTAACGGAGTAGAATTGATAGTGAGGTTCAACGCTCTTGAAGATTCATCATAACTTTTAGATGTAACTGTAATGTCCACATTTGAATTTGGTGATGAATTATACCTCGTTTCCACCATGCCATACCATTGCTCATAAGTGACATATGGATTACTTGGTGTATTACCTCTGTCAATTATGGCGGTAGGATAAGCAGAGAAGCCCAACAATGAACGAACTTCAAATCCATTAAATGTCTGCCAGGGATCGGTGCTCGCACCGTGATATGCTATTGCAAGTGTCCTGGGGAATTGATGTTGAAGTGTTACCAGCGCTGCATCACCACACGGACAGTACCCGCACCATGTGCCTGTGCAAAACTCTACCAGAACATTTCTTGGTCCTGAATAGGAATTGCTAAAGAAGGAAAAGACAGCAATTAAAACAGCCGCTAAAAAAATTGAAAACTTTTTCATTACGAAACCTCCTTAATAATTTTTTTATGAAATTATATTTATAAAACAATTACGCAAAATCTTCTTTGGGGGATTTATTAAAAATCATACATACGATTTTAATAATCAACCCTAAACGTTGCAAAGACATAATCGTCCGTGAGCTTCCTGTTTTGATAAAGATTATTAAAAACCCGGTGAACATACAAGAACTCAATATAATATTGCCTGATAAACTGCCATGAAAGATTAGTTGTGATTATATCGCGGTCGATCCTGTTCCCTTTTAGAAATTCAGGATCTGAATAATTGTAACCGGTCGCGTTGCTAATATTCCCGCCGTAATTTATTATTACTCTTCCCGCTGAATCTGTCACGATCCCGTCAGCCGAGCGCTGATGCTGATAAAGTATGTTAATGTTCACACGGTTTGTTATATCATAATTCAGCTTTACAGCGACCTCATCCGAGTTCGGCGGAAGATGATGTCCGAGCGGCAGGTCCCAATGCGTGTATGTTGTCTTATTTGAAACGTGAGTATAGACAAACGGGTCAAGCTTTGTGTATTCTGTTTTCAATTCAAGATTGGGAAGTGTGAATGCGTCACTCCACAGTACGCCAAGCTGATATGCGAATTTATTTGTGATCTTTGAATTATCTTTGAAGAGCGTACTGAATTCAAGATCATCTACTAACAGCGAAGCCTGTACGGAAACTTTCTTTACCGGAACAGCCATCAGGTCCAGTCCAATAATGGAATTATTATCATTTTCTCTTCCTGCCTGTGAAGACTTATTGAGTTCAGCCGAGGTCAGAAAACTTACCGGGTTTAGAAATGTAAAGCTGAACGGAGTGTTCGCGGAAACAACACTTTCAAAGAATCCCATGCGAAACGCGTCGGAAAATTTTACATCGAGACGGTGAGTGGCAATATTTTTCGCGTCAAGTTTTCTTCCGAGAGAATCTCCTTTAAGACTTCCGTACATAAAAGAATACCTGACCGATTTGTATCCAAGATCCAGCCGCAGGTAATCAAATGCCGCTGTATTGTTTGATAAATATAATCTGTCTATAAAACCAAAACCCTGATAAACAGGGCTTCTTCCTACTGTAATTGCAAGCCAGTCCTGAGCAGTCCTGAACCGGAGGTATCCGTCAAATGTATCGAAGTTCCTTTTCTCATATTGAAATTTATCCTGTGCGAACAATTTCGGATCGGTGAATCTTGCGAACGTAACATCCCCGGAATCGCCTTTAAGCTTTTGACCGTTGGATGCCCTGAGATAATATGCTACACTGTTAAAGAGAGTTCCTCTGATTCTGAACCCAAGCTCTCCTAAAGTGATCGAATGTCTGCCTAAAGAATCACCACCTGATCCACGCTGTGAAATGCTTCCGAGCGCGTCCAGGAACAACGTCGCGTTGCTGTCAGCGTATTCATAAATATACTTTTGCCTGTCATCAGAAAAAATATTTTTGAAGCCTTCATTAAATAGTCCCGAGGATTTTTTAAGGTCTCCTGCCAGCTCATACTGAAATTCAATATTATAATCTTTCAATAGTTTTTTATCCGTAGAACTTATCTTTGATGCATTTGCTGAGATTATTTTCAGAAAGGATGCCACCGATTCACGCGATATCGGAATGTTTGCAGGATTATAATCCGGAATTATTTTCATCGACTGCATTCTTTGCAGGAAGTTGTAAACCGGGTGAGAAGGTTGAACTAGTTCCACCTGCGAATAGAGTTTACCTGCTAAAAAAATAGATAGTATCGCTAATACAGAAAAACATTTTTTCATAAAATTCTTTTATGTGAAAACTTTTTGTGAATTTAATCTTAGGGGATGTCAAAGCGTCTGAACGCCGGTTGGGATCTGTTCATCGGAAAGATATTCCGGAACGAGCTTTCTAAGAAGATTGACAATCAGATCCTTATCATTCTCATATCTTTTTTCCAGTAGCATTTCAAGGTTCTCGTCAAAATTATCGGGAATGAAATTACTGGCGTTAGTCGCGATCAGGATTTTTTCATGAATTGTCTTATCATAGATCTCTCCGGGAATGAAAAGCTCTTCGAATAATTTTTCACCCGGCCTGAGTCCTGTATACACGATCTTAATATCTTTATCAACTTCATATCCTGAAAGCCTGATTATGTCTTTGGCAAGATCGACAACCTTTACCGGCTTGCCCATATCAAGAACAAATATTTCGCTTCCTTTTCCAATGACAGAAGCCTGCAATACAAGCTGTACCGCTTCAGGAATTGTCATGAAATATCTTTGAATATCAGGATGAGTGATCGTCACCGGACCGCCTTCGGTGATCTGTCTTTTAAATGTGAGTACAACACTTCCTCTGCTTCCAAGTACATTGCCGAATCTTACGGTTGAATAATTCTTTCCATAAACTCTCGCGGCTTTCAGTACGAGCATCTCCGCGACTCTTTTGCTTGCACCCATTATGCTGGAAGGATTTACTGCTTTATCCGTCGATATAAAAACGAAATGTTCAACGTTGTGCTTTAGGGAAAGTTCGATGAGATTTTGTGTTCCGCGGATATTGTTGCTTATTGCTTCACATGAATTGGCTTCCATCATCGGAACATGCTTATGAGCAGCGGCATGGAAGATTACATCGGGCTCAGTATCTCGCATTATACTGTCGAGTCTTCCGTATGACCGGATATTCGCGATCACAGTTCTGACGCTTGTCCCGTTCTGTTTTCCGTTTGTCAGTGAAAGTCTCTTTATCACTTCATGCTGAATATCGAATATGGAATTTTCTCCCTGTCCGAGCAAAATTATTTCCGATGGATGACACTTTATTATCTGTCTGCAAAGCTCACTTCCGATCGAACCGCCGGAACCTGTTACTAAAACTTTTTTCCCTTTTAGAAAATCTTCAACTCTCTTAATATCAGTATGCACAGGTTCGCGTCTTAAAAGATCTTCTATCTGTACCTGTCTGATACTGTCTATTCTTACAGTCTCATCAAGTATCTCATATATTCCGGGTATGGTCCGTGCCTGCACACCGCACTTTCTGCATATCGAAACAATATCCCTTATCTCTGATCCGGGAGCTGTAGGCATCGCAATGATAACTTTATTTATATCCATCTTCGCAATGATTTCCGGCAAGCTGTGCCTTGTACCCATCACCGGAATTCCCCTGATCTTTAATCCCTTCTTTTCTATATCATCATCGACAAATGCGACAGGGTTCAGTCCGAGCTGTGGATTTCTCTGCATCTCCTGTACTATCGAATTGCCCGCCTTTCCTGATCCGACTACAAGAACTCTTTCACCGTGATAGGAGATCTTTCTTCTTTCGTTGACTCTTTCAATAAGTCTGATGCTGAACCTAGTGCCGGTCACAAAAAAGAATGTGATGATACCATCAAGAAGCGGGAGTGATAAAGGCAGCGTCTGGAAATATAAAACGTT
>JBDTLQ010000296.1:0-4620 GCA_039934715.1 Ignavibacteria bacterium
TCCTTTTGAAAATATTCCACAATGCAGTCAAATATACTGTCAACGACCTTGCCTGACATTTCATTGCTCAGACCGAACTCGATCGATACTGCTGCCTTGATCTCCTTTTTATTCATTGCCGTTTGGCTTCATAAAAAATTTCTCCGCTAAAGTAAATTCAATGGTATCTTTTGGAGGATAAACAGTTTTAGAATTATCTTTACCAAACAGCATTTTCATCTCAACTCTTTTTATTTTAAAATTACCGAATCCTTCTATTGATACCTCTCTTTTTTTTCTCAGATCCTTAGAGATCAGCTCGATTACTTTGTCGAATACCTTGCCTGTCTTTTTTCTCTTCAGACCTGTTTCCTTTGAGATCTTTTTGATAAGATTTTCTTTGTTCATGACAGTTGATTTTATATTAATGGACTCTTGTTTGTCCTGAATACAAAAATATGTGCGCCCTATTTGATCAATGATTCAAAGTCTTTTTCTGTGATCACCTTTACTCCAAGCTCGTTTGCTTTATCCAGCTTGCTTCCGGATTCAGCTCCAGCCAGGACATAATCAGTCTTTTTGCTTACTGATGAACTTACCCTACCGCCGAGATCTTCAATTATTTTCTGAGCATCATCTCTCTTAAAATTTTCCAGTGACCCCGTTAGAACAAAAATTTTATTGCTTACTTTATCATTTATCTTACCCGGATTTTTCTTTTTTTCGGTTTCAAACTTTAGTCCGGCGTTTTTGAGATTTACAATTAGCTGAATGTTATTCTTATCTCTGAAAAACTCTGCCACACTCTCAGCTATCTTTGGTCCGATCTCATGAACATTCTGGATTTCATCCGCAGTCTCGTTCATAATGTTATCAATGGAACCAAAGTGATTAGCAAGTATCTTTGCCGTTCTTTCCCCGATATGCCTTATGCCCAATGCAAACAGCACTTTATCAAAAGGCTTCTCCTTTGAAACTTCAATGGCTTTGAGAATATTATCCACACTTTTTGTTCCAAACCTTTCCATATCAATCAGCAGATCCGCATATTTCTTCAGTCCGTAAATGTCTGAATAGTTTTTCAGAAGCCCTTTTGCCAGAAAGATCTCAATAATACTTTCACCAAGCCCTTCGATCTCCATCGCATTGCGGCTGACAAAATGTCCGATACGCCCGTGAACCTGCGCGGGGCAATTGTAATTAGGACAGTAATAATAAACCTCTTGCTCCGGCTTCTCAAGTGTTGTATTGCAAACCGGACAGTTCAAAGGAATTACATATGGTCTTGAATCCTTTCCCCTTCGTTCCTTTATCACTTCAACTACTTTGGGAATAACATCTCCGCCTTTTTCAATCTTTACAAAATCTCCTACCCGAATATCTTTCCTCTTGATCTCATCGAAGTTGTGCAGAGTCGCTCTCGAAATTGTAGAGCCCGCGAGAAATACAGGCTGAAGATCCGCTACAGGTGTGATCGTTCCTATTCTTCCCACCTGGCAGAAAATATTCTTAAGCTTTGTCACGGCCTCTTTCGCTTTGAATTTATAAGCAATTGCCCAGCGCGGGGATCTTGAAACACTGCCGAGAGTTTCCTGCTCCTTTATCGAATTAACCTTTACAACTACCCCGTCAATCTCGTAAGGAAGGCTGTCTCTCTTCTTTTCAATTTCATCACAGAATTTTTTTACATCTTCAATTGTATCAGCTTTTTTGTAAAGTTTGTTAACAGGAAATTTCATCTCTTCAAGCAAGTGAATGCTCTCAAGATGGGTCTTCAGAATTACTTCCTGAGGATAAATAAAATAGGAAAAGAAGTTCAATGGCCTGGAAGCAACGATCCTCGAGTCTTTAAGCTTCAACGTTCCAGCAGCCGTGTTTCTTGCGTTTGCAAAGATCTTATCACCTTTTAATTCCTGCTCTTCATTTATCTTTATGAAATCGTCCTTTTTAAAAAAAATCTCACCTCGTACTTCGAAATTTTTTATTTTGCCTTTTGTAATTGAAAGAGGGATTGATCTTATTGTTTTAATATTTTGAGTTACGTCGTCTCCTTTGGATCCGTCACCTCTTGTTGCACCGGTAATTAATTTACCGTCTTCATAAATCAGAGAGATGGCCAATCCGTCGAACTTAAGTTCACATGCATATTCATATTTTTTATTATTCAAAATACCTTTAACTCTTTTGTCAAAATCTATCAGCTCTTCGAAATTATATGAGTTGGAAAGTGACAGCATGGGAAATTTATGATGTACATTCTTAAATACTCTGGTAGGTTCTCCGGAAACGCGTTTAGTGGGTGAATCCTCTGTTTGAAGTTCAGGATATTTCTTTTCGATCTCCACGAGCTGTTTCATCATCATATCATATTTATAATCATCAATATCAGGAGACGCGAGAGTATAATATTTATAATCCGCATCCAGGATCTTTTCTTTAAGTGTTTGAATTTTTTTTCGAACTTCCTGGGGAATCATTTGAAAATGAATTATATAATTTAGAATGACTTGCGGGAAAGAAAATTATTTTACTATTCCGTTCTTATCAATTTTTACTTTACTGATCGATGTCTTACCAAACCTGATAGGTTTATCATTTATAGTTGCTTTGAAATCATCCGTATTAGCTGAAGAGATGTGAAATGATCTGTGTGCTTTAAATTCTCCGAATTCATTTTTTCCGAATCCTATCTTCTCGGGTTTACCGTAATTTACAGAATCGCTCACAAGAAAAATTGTCCCTTCTCTCAATCCTGTTATCTTAAGTGTGATGGAATCCTTTGTAGCGGCAAGCTCTTCTTCTGCTTTCCTAATTGAATCCTGTATCTCTTCAGGAGTTCTTTTCCCGAGTATCTTCTTTTCCTGCTCCTTCACAACATCATCGAAATTCTGCCGGATGACTTCAGGATTGTCTCCTGATTTTTCCAGAAAGAGAATATTGACCAATGAATAAACACCAAGCAGCAGTAAAAGTATGAAGACTATCAGTACAATGTTTTTAACTAAAGGTGAATTGAGAAAGGAAAATGAAAATTTATTTTTCTTGAGGCCCTGAGAATTATACCCCTGGTTAAAATTACCCGGTGCTTTTATTGAATACTTGCTCTCATTTCTTTCCGGACCTGAGTCTTTTTTTACTTCTGATGTTTTAACCGAAGAATTTTCTTTTGAAGTCGTACCTTTCTCTTTTTTCTCCTCATCGACCTTCCGCGGAGTTTCAATCATCTCTTTGATCTTTTCTGTGATCTTTGGTTTTTCTTCAACCGGTTCCTGTGTAATCTCTTTTTGTGAAGCATCTTCACTGATAGTATTTTGTCTCTTGGGTTTATATTTTCCGCTTCTGGCAAGATCATAATCAAACAATACGTCTTCGGTATCCAGACCGAGACTGTTTATATACTGCTTCAGAAATGCTCGGATATAAGCCTGAGGCTGAAAAGTGTAATCCCCGTTCTCGAGATTCTCAAGGATCGAAATACTCAGACGTGTCTGCTGGGATATTGTTCTTAAGGATAGATTTTTTTCTTCACGTACAGCTTTAAGATCTTCTGCAAATGTTTTTAACATCTCTGCCATGTATGGGTTTTAGTTTTTTCAAGTTATCTGAATTAAAGAAAAATTTAAAGTTAATTTTATTTAAATTAAACAGCGATAAACGGCGATCAAAAATTTATTTAACTTAATAAAAAAAGCCCGTGATTAATTTCATCACGGGCTTAAAAGAAATTATGTCAGGATGATTATTTTATCAGAATCATCTTCTTTGTATCTACAAAATTTGTTGATTCCATTCTGTAGAAATATGTTCCGCTGGAAAGATTTGATCCGTTGAACTCAACTTCATAGTTTCCGATATTCTTAACTTCGTTTACCAAAGTTGCTACTTCTTTACCTACCATATCATAGATCTTTAATGTTACCAATCCTGATTTTGGAATATTGAAAGAAATTTTGGTAGTCGGGTTAAACGGATTAGGATAATTTTGTGATAGTTTAAAATTGTCAGGTAGATTGTTGACAACGTTATTATTTCCTACTCCTGTTATGAGACCACCGTTAGAAACAACCCATCCGATCGTAGCAGCAAGAACACTTCCAAATCCGCCTGTGAAGTATCTCGGATCCTGGAATATAGTTGCTACAACATAATTCGATTGAACGTTTCCAATTGCTGCCAGTGTGTCAGCTGCACTATGATTCTGATATTTATACAATGGTGTACCGCCTGCACTCATGGTGCATCCGTCCGGCCAGAAGTTTAATCCTGCTGGTGCAGACGTCAGAGGTCGTGTATTTCCGGCATCAATTGTAATACCTGTTACCGAAGGTGATGTAGCACCCGGAGCATTATCCACCCTGTAAACAAATTTACAGTAGGTATCTGCAAACTCAAGATCCTGCTGGGTAGCCCCTGACCTTGAATAGTTATAACCCTGATCCGCCCCGATACTGATCAGGGAATGTTTACTTGTAGGTGTTCCGGCTGTCAGCCAGTTTTTTATTGATGTTCTAGCAGCGGCTCCCAAAGCTATTGTGCCTGATACATCGAAACTGGTTTCCTGTAAAATGATCGTGTTATAAGGTGTCAGATCAGGAAGTGTGGTTGCCAGAACAAAATTCATTATGGTATAATTACCTACAT
>JBDTLQ010000297.1:0-4616 GCA_039934715.1 Ignavibacteria bacterium
ATAAAAAATTTCCCGACAAAAAAATTTATTATACTACAGCACCTGATTTTACAACTCAGTTTACAAACAATATCGCACAAAGCAGAATTGATTTTTCTACAAACCGCAACGGAACAAAAAAACTCGATTCATTTTACAAATCACTCGATGTCCTGATACTCGATGACATTCAGTATCTCAGCGGCAAGGAAAAGACACAGGATTTTATGTATCAAATATTCAATACTCTCTATAATGAAAAGAAGCATATCATTTTTTCCAGCGATAAGCCCATAAATCAAATCAAGGGAATAGAAGAAAGACTGATCTCGAGATTTCAATGGGGAATCACCGCGGACATACAGCCGCCTAACTGGGAAATGCGTGTCGCGATCATTCAAAAGAAGTTTGAAGAAACAAACATAGATGCACCTGAAGAAGTAATACACTTCATAGCTACAAACGTCAAGGACAGCATCAGAACGATCGAAGGCTGCATTGTGGGGATCATCGCCGACAGTGTGCTGCGCTTCCGGGGCGAGGTCAATCTTGAGATCGCGGAAAACGTTATCAGCAGGGTCATTGGCAATGTCCGGAGAGCAAAAAACATTTCCATTGAAAACATTATTTATACCGTTGCCGGCTATTATAAAATTTCCGAGAACCAGATCCTTTCCCGAAAGAGAACAAAGGAAATTGCCTTTGCAAGACAGGTCGCAATGTTTCTCGCTAAAGAGCTAACTTCGCTCACCCTTGAAACCATTGGACTTAATTTCGGAGGCAAGGATCACGCAACCGTCCTGTACTCCTATCATTCCATCTCCGCGCAGTCCAAAAAAGATAAGGATGTCCTTAATCAGATACTTGAGATAAAGGAACTCCTGAAGAATCTTTAACTAAAATTGAAATAAACTTTACAAAAATTTTTTTCTTACTTCAATTTCACCGGCGACGTGTTTCTTCTTTCTATATGTCAGCAACTTATCAGTATCTTATTAATAACCCCTTCTTATAAACATTATTTACAATTTTATCTTAGAGCTTAATCCTCAATTGTTAATTTTTTTTAATTAAGCTATTTTTATTAACATGTTATGAAGACTATTAAGTCTGTCATAGCACAGGATGTTTAGCTTACTGACAATACTGACACCACTACTACTGCTACTAATATTATATACTATATTAATAATGATAGAGAAACTTTATATAAAAAATTATCTGATCATAAAAGAAGCTGAGATTAATTTCTCGGAAGGATTAAATATTCTGACAGGAGAGACGGGTGCGGGTAAGTCTATTATACTGGATGCATTGTCACTTATACTGGGAGAAAGAGCTGACTATTCTATAATTAAGAAAGATCAGGAAAAACTTATTGTCGAAGGACATTTCAATTTTAAGAATAACAAAGGAATAAAAAGAGCTATAGCTGAACTGCTTCCGGATGATGAGATAGATCCGGAAAACATAATTTTAAGACGCGAGCTTCTGAAAAAAGGCACAAGCCGGAATTTTATAAATGATAGTCCGGTGAACATTGCTGATTTGAAAAGATTCGGAGATATAATAATAGATATTCATTCTCAAAATGAACATCAGTCTCTTCTTAACGGAGAAACTCATCTTGAAGTATTGGATAATTATTGTATGAAAGAAGATGTATTGAAAAAGTATGTATCTGAGTTTGAAGATTTAAAAGATTCTATTAAGATTTATCAGGAGCTGTCGGTAAAAAAGGAGGAGTTTATTTCCAAAAGAAAGTTTCTGGACTTTGAGCTTAAGGAGATAAACAATCTTAATTTACAGCCTGATGAAGATGTTGAAATTGAAAGTGAGCTGAAAAAACTTGAGAACATTGAAAATATTTCGATGGCATTGAACAATTCCCTGAAACTACTTTATGAAGAGGATACAAGTTCAGCCGGCGCTATAAATTCAGCTATAAAGGAATTAAAAAAAGTAAGCCGGTATGATCCCACGTTTGAGAAAATAATTACAGACCTGGAGAATTCATACATACTTGTAAAAGAGAGTTCGGATACTTTAAATAGCTATATGAACAATCTGAATTTTGACAGCAATAATATTGAAAAGATCAGGCAGCGGTTGAGTGATATTACACATTTAAAAAAGAAAACGGGACTGACAGTAAGCGAGCTTATTACGAAAGCAGAAACGCTTGAAAAGGAACTTACATTTGCGGAGAACTTTGATTATGAAATGGAAAAATTGTTAAAACAAATAGCAGAGAAAAGAGAGATGGTGTTTATTGAAGCAAAGGATATAAATGAAGTTAGAAAAAAAGGTTCAAAGGAATTGGAAAAGAAGATAAATATTATATTGAAAGAGGTCGGGCTCGAAAGTTCGGAATTCAAAGTTGTTACTGAAAACAACGAAGGTGAAAAGGATGCTCTGCTTTCAGTTAGGAATGGAAAAGAGTTTATCAAGCTAAATGAAAAGGGTTTTAACAGTATAGAATTCTTTATTAGGACAAATAAAGGAGCGGATTTTACAGCGCTGGAAAAAACCGCTTCAGGCGGTGAAATCTCAAGGATAATGCTTGCAATAAAAGCCGTGCTTGCGGAAAAAGATAAGATAGGAATTCTTGTCTTTGACGAAATAGATGCCGGTATAAGCGGTAGAATAGCAAGTAAAGTAGGAAAGGTATTAAAAAAATTATCGGAAACCCACCAGGTCATCAGTATCACGCACCTTCCTCAGATAGCTGCAATGAGCGACAGACATTTTCACGTAAGCAAAAAGGAACAGAATAATGAAACTATAGCCGGAATAAAGAATTTAACCGAAGAAGAAAAGATACTTGAAGTCGCGAAGCTGATAAGCGGGGAGAAGATAACGGATGCTTCTACAAAAAGCGCGATAGAACTGATGAGAGCATAAAATTACCCCTTAAAACAAAAAACCTCCACACGACTTTCAATACTCAATGAACTAATATATAAAAAACGATATGCAGAAACATAACATCATATATATTTTAATCCGTTATCCGGAATTCGCCAAGTATAATCGTCGTGTGAAGATTAATTAAAGGAAGAACAAATATGAAAGAACATTTTGCTTGTCTGGCAAGCTGGTATCTGTAACTCGAATAATAAATTAAAGATTCCGCAAAAACGTATACAAAAAAAATTTTTTTTTATTCCGCCAAAAATCCTGCGAATGTCTCAGCATCTATCCCTCCAAAATATTTTTCAAGAGGAATATTTTTTAAAGACTCCTTTATAAAATTCTTTTCAAATCGTATTCCCCTCAGAATAGTTTCTATGTCGGAAACTTCTCCGTGTCCGAGAAAATCCCCGAAGATCTTTATGCTTTCAATAAGACCATCTTTAACATTTATTCTCGCGTCGATCTGTCCGAAATCGAATCGGTTCTTTCTCTGAATATTGAACTCAGGCGATCTTCCGTATGTCCACTCCCAGGATCTGTACTTTTCTTCGGATAGTTTGTAAACTTTTTTCCACTCTTCTTCAGATAACCTGTAAACCATTTCAGCAGAATCGTTTTTAAAAATGGATCTGATAAGCGCTGAACGGAATTCAGCAATGGTCATTTTGTAAGGAATGAACTCTTTAATATTCGCTACGCGGCTTCTGACTGATTTGATTCCTTTGCTTTCTATCTTTTCCATTTTCACATTGAGAGCATTAACTACATCATTCAGGTTTGAGTCGAACAGAAGGGTACCGTGGCTGAACATTGATCTTGTATCGGTGAAC
The DNA here is from genome assembly GCA_039934715.1 of Ignavibacteria bacterium. GTDB lineage: Bacteria > Bacteroidota > Ignavibacteria > Tepidaquicellales > Tepidaquicellaceae > JAGPCH01. Next base: position 3,726 of record JBDTLQ010000297.1, read on the forward strand.
TGCGCATTACCCGAAATTTTTCTATCATTGACAGTGATATCATTCCGGCCGTTTATTACGGCGTTTACTCCGAGTTCCTGAAGAACCCGAATGACAGGATCTGTAAATAATCTGAAGTTATGAATGCTTTGCTGTGAATGCCTGGTCATAAAGCTGAAGTTTAAATTACCTTCATCATGATAAACCGCACCGCCTCCCGAGATCCTTCTAACAACCCGGATATTTTTTTCGTTAACATAATCCTGATTTATTTCTTCAATAGTATTTTGATGCTTGCCGATGATTATGGAAGGGGCATTGATATAAAACAACAGATAATCATTCGTCATATCCAGATTCCTGACACAGTATTCCTCAAGCGCGAGATTAACTGAAGCGTCTGAAATATTTTTGTTATCTATTAAGAGCATGTCCGGTTACTTTAGAAATGCAGGATTTGAAAGTCCTTCTCTGCACTCACTATCCCATGTTATTATTTCTTCATTTCTTACATTATCCATATCTTTTTCTTCATATTGCATCTTTACTTTTTCAAGCATGCACCTGCAGAATGTCTTAGTCACTTCCTGTTTTGACATATCATCTTTGATTTGGGGTTTGTACTTGTTGTAGCAATTCTTTACAAAAAGCGAGTCTGTTTCTGATGACCATTCATAAGCTTTTCTTACCTGAGGCTGATTGTCATTCTTTCTGGTCAAGGTGATCACAAAATAGATTATGACAGCTATTGATAGCCCGGCAACAAAATATTTAAGAAGACCATCTTTCTTTTCCGGCTTTTCCGGCGATTTTTTTTTCAACTTAAACTATTTACAAATTTATTTACCCAATATTGTAATTAAGAACTGATTTTTAAATACAGAATATTTTACAAAAGGCATTTTCAATTTT
>JBDTLQ010000298.1:0-4605 GCA_039934715.1 Ignavibacteria bacterium
ACTGGGGTACAAAGAGTGTGCTTGATAATTCTATAAAAATAATCAAAAAGAAGAAACTAAAATATTATTTGCTTGAAACTCTTACAGATATCGACACAGCGGAAGATCTTCTGAAAGCCGGTTGCTTACTTCACAACTGAATATCCTTGGGCAGTCCAGTCAACTATGCCGCCTTTTAGATTGTATAGTTTTTCGAATCCAAGTTCACTGAGAATGCTGCATGCAGAATTACTTCTTCCACCAAGTTTGCAATATACAAAGTAAGTCTTGTTCTTATCTAATTTCGAAAGTGAATCTTTGAAATCAGCATCATAAAAATCAATGTTGACGGCATCTTTAATGTGTCCGGATTCAAACTCTTTGGCAGTTCGTACATCCAGTACAACTAAAGTATCACTTTGTGAAATCAAATTATTAAACTCTTCAGGGGTTACGACTTTGGTAGGATTGTCTTGTGCGAAGCAGCCAAAGGAAATAAATGTAATAAATAAAATAACTAAGGTCTTATTCATAATATAATATTTTCAATTAAGTTCAGCAAAATATTTTTTATTTACAATATAAATGCTCACATTAATTGAATCCATTTCATTATTAAAACCGTTTTTAAGATATATATCTTCATCAAATGTCCCCAAACAATTTAATGATAATTTTCATGCCGGCTGAAGATAAACTAAAATTTCTTTTAATTAAAACAAAAAAATAAATGAGAATATACATGGCAATAATAACAGCAGGATTGATTATTCTTTCGGGCTGCGGGAAAAAAGAAACTGTCAATATAACGACAATGAAGGATACGATGAAAAAATCTGAGGGGAATGAATCAAAACAAATGGATTCATCTCAAATGCCGGATTCACTAAGCTCATTTGATAAAGCAACTTTTGCCGGTGGATGTTACTGGTGTATGGATGCATCGTTTGAAAAGCTGAGCGGGCTTAAGGATGTAATTTCCGGATTTGCAGAAGGTATTGGCCCAAACAGTGACACGACCGGAAAGGTAGAAGCGATTCAGGTTTTTTATGATCCGAAAATCATAAGCTACTCCGAGCTTGTTGATTATTACTGGAAGCAGTTCGATCCTACCGATACCGGAGGTTCGTTTCATGACAGAGGTTATGAATACAAATCTTATATTTATTATACTGATTCCACTCAGAAAAATCTTGCCGAATCTTCCATGAACCGGCTTGAAGGAATTAATATTTTCAAAAAGCCTATTGCTACAAAAATTGTGAAGCTGACAAGCTTTACACCTGTAGTTGAATCAGAGCAGCATTTTTATTTAAAGGATGAACAGAGATATCATGAATATAGGGAAGCTTCGGGAAGAGATAATTATATTAAGAGTATTTGGGGAAACATTGGAACAGATCAATATAAAAAACCATCTGAAAAGGAAATTAATAAAAAGCTGACTCCTGATCAAATTCTCATTACTCAGAAAAATGGTACCGACACCCCTTTTAGCAATGCCTATTTCGATAATCATAAAGGCGGAATTTATGTAGATGTAGTATCTGGTGAGCCATTGTTTTGCTCTTTGGATAAATTCGATTCCGGAACGGGATGGCCGGCTTTTACAAAACCAATAGATGCCAGGTATGTCACAAGAAATGTTGATAATTCCGGGGGGATGGAAAGAGGTGAGGTAAGAAGCACAGTTGCCGACTCGCATTTAGGTCATGAATTTTATGACGGACCGGCACCAACGAATATAAGGTATTGTATAAATTCAGGAGCGATGAAATTTATTCCAAAAGAAAATCTGAGTAAAGAAGGTTATGATGATTTTAATTATTTGTTTAAGTGAATGGGATGTTGAGCAGTCAGTTTTGAAATTGTCTCTTTATTTCAAGACTTATCACTTTTTTTCTGAACTGCCCTCCTCATCCCCCTCCCCTTTGAAAAAAAAGGAAGTGGGTATTTGTTTACAAGTAGTATAGAATTTTTCATAGCCTCACTTAAAAACTCACCTTCTTTGCGAGGACTCTTGGGGGAAACGCGTTTGATGTTTGACGTTTGAAGTTAACTGTTAACTGCCTAACTGTTAACTGCTAACTGTAATAGTTCATCTGTTTTTTCAAGCAGCCAGTTTTGAAATTGTCTTTTCTTTATTTCAAGACCTACCACTTTTTTTCTGAACTGCTTCAGCTTGTATTCATCATGATTAAGATTCAGATTTATCAGCTCATTTATAAAACTCAAAAATTTTTTATTTTTTAATTTTAGATCTTCATTCATATGTACCGCATTCTTCAGGAAATGCCTGTGGGAATCAATTTGAGCAAGGGCTTCTTCGATATATCCGAGTTCATAAAAACATATTAAAGTCAGACATTTAATGTCATTTTTGAAATAATAATTTTCTCTTGCCTTCCCAAACTGGGGTTTAGGAAGAAGAGTGTTAGCTGTGTCAAGGAAATCATTGAAGCTTATTTTGCTTATGTAGCTCAGGACTTTTTTATGGTCTTTTTTCATAAAAGAAATGAAGCTGTAAGTGTAATTTAAAATGGTGTCCTTATTTCCGGGATTGATCTTACTCTTATTCTCAGAAATGAACTTTTCCAGAACCTTTGTTTCATTAAGTCTGCAACTTAACAAAACGATATTCCTTATTGTAAAAAGATCAATATAAGGAGTGTTTTTATAAGTAAATAAATTGCCCTCGACCATTTCAGTTAACATTAAAAGAAAATCCGTTTCGTATGAGAATTTTCCTTCACGTATTTTTTTTTCATAATATGCGGAGATAAGCGAAAAAATATTTTTCTTATCGAATACCGACAGCTGATCTTTGAAATTTGAAAAGCTGGTTTTAAATTTCTTGAAGTTTGCTTCATCATCCTTTTCATAAAAACATAAGAACGCATAATAATAAATCTTTACAAGCGGAGACTCTTCGATTTCCTTTGTATTATTTTTAAAATATTCCAGCGCATGTTTTAAAAATCCCGGCTCATTTTTTATATTCAGTCTTTGCTCTTCAACTACAAAATAAAAAGTTGTCTCAAGCATGGATATTAGAAAAGAAAACAGCTTATTCTTCAATTCATCTTTCCTGTAACTTTCAAAGAGAATCTTATTTGCGTAAAACTGTCCTTTCATCTCATTGACAAAAACTTTATCCGAATAGAAATTCTGGTAATCGGATTTCTTTGAATCAAGTGAGACTTCAAATAATTTCAGTCTCTCTTCAAAAGCATTTGTCACTTCCCGTAAATTTAATTCTTCAATTATATGTTTTTCAAACCGGCCGCTTTTCGAAAGATGCTTGTATCCCAGGAAATCTTCGGCAAGTGAATTCAGAACCGACAATAAATTTCTCAAGTAAGAATCCTTTACAATCTTATTTCCGGACAATTGTTCTGTCAGAAATTTTTTATTCAGCTGAGGATCGCTGTAATCAGGACGAAAGTCTTTCATTATCAGGAAAAGGTGAATCACATTAGTCTTTGTATTATGAAAGGGTGATTTAAGAAATCTCTCGAATTCCTTTACTTCATTTTCAGAAAATGTCTTTAAAATATTAATGACCCGGCTATTTATCATATTATTAAGTTACAGAAAGCAATATAAAAACTTTAATTCCATAATAAAACTAATTATATAAAGTTTCCTTAAAGTAACATTTAAGGAAAAATTTCTTTGGAGGAAATAGAATAGTAATGTTAACTTGTCCTAAGATTGAATTCTAATTAACCGCAGAAGGGAGCTAACCACAAATGTTAAATAAAATTTTAAAATTAGGTATGGTTTTATTTTTTATTATAATACTGAAGCCGGATAAAATTTTTGCCCAGATGTTCTGGAATCAGGCGTGCTCATTCTCCGGTAATTCTTCCAGCTACATATCAGTAAGACCTACTCCTACAATTGACATAACAACCAGTTTTACAATTGAAGCATGGCTAAAACCGGGCAGCATCACGGGAAGCAGCAAAGGGATCATTTCAAAAGGAGGATCTTATGGAGCCAGTATGAAATATGCAATGAGGATCAGCGCAAGCAGGAGAATTGAAATATTAACAAATGGCGTAGTAAGACTTGTGAGCCAATCCTCTTCGGCCCTGCCGGTAAATCAATGGACACACGTTTCAGCGGTTTATGATTTCTCATTGGGAAAGTTTACCATCTATTTAAACGGCTTCACTGATACAAGCTCGGTAGTTATTAATGCACGTCCGGTTTCATTATCCGATTCATTATTCATAGGAATTGCAGGTCAGGCAAATCCATATTCAGGAATAATTGATGAACTCAGAATTTGGAACAGGGCGGTGGAATATGTGGAAGTAAAAAGAAATATGAGATTAACACTTGGTACAAGCAGCGGCACTTATTATAGTGGTCTGGTCTTATCAATGACTTTTCAAAAAGAAGCCTCCGGGGGTTCGGAGTTTACATGCATTGATTGGTCAAATAATAATAACTACGGGAAATACTACGCAATTACACCTGTGGATCTTTCCGATCAGACCTCGCAGACCGTCGTGTCGGTCGTCCATTTGCCCGCCGACGAGGTCAAGGGGCGGATCATCGGCCGTGAAGGGCGTAATATCCGTGCCTTCGAGACGGTCACCGGAGTCAACGTCATCA
>JBDTLQ010000299.1:0-4587 GCA_039934715.1 Ignavibacteria bacterium
ATTTTCCAACTGACTTGCAAGTGATGTTGCATTGATCACGGTCAGCAGAAGCGGCACCAGAACAGGAAAAGACAGTACGGGATAAAGAGTGCCTTTTGAATTTGCCTTTGAAATAATTGCCGCTATAATTGTAGATGCAGAAACAAGTCCGATGTTTCCGATAAATACTGTTAAGATAAACCCGGAAAAGTTTTTTATCTGATAATCGGTAATTGCAATGAAAAGGATCAGTATGAAAATATTAAGAATGAAAGTTAATACAAGATTGAACATTAGTTTGCCGATAAATACCGGTGTTGATCCTGCGGATAATTTAAGCGCTAATGAAGTTTCCTTTTCTTCTTCCTTTACAAAAACCCTTGAAAGTCCGCTCGTAGTCGAGAAAAAAATTACTATCCATAATAAACCTGTAAGAATTCCATTGTCAATCTTTTCATCACCTGTCGCGAATCGGATTATTGAAATTGTAACAAGCACAAACATTATGAGTGAATTCACAGCGTATCTTGTCCGCATCTCTGAAGTGAAATCTTTTTTGAAAATTAAAACGGATGCGTGTAGTAGTTCTGACATTAAATATAATCTTCAATGTTTAAAGAATTCTCACAAAGGCTTTTATCAGAATCATCATTTGTTGCAACAATAAGTATTCCGTGTGTCTTTTGTTCTTCCGACATTTCGTAAACAAGATCTATTCCGGCTTTGTCAAGGTTTGTCCGTGGTTCATCCAGCAATAAAATTCCGGGATTGTTCATGACCGCGAATAGCAGTTTTAATTTTTGCTTCATTCCTGAAGAGTAATTTCTTACAAGTTCGTTACGCTTTTCATACAAGCCTGCCCTATTAAGTAAAAAATATATCTTTTCAACCCCATCTTTAGTGGAATTGGATTTGAGGCTGAAAAAAAATTTTAAATTTTCTGCTGCGGTCAGCTCGTCATACAAATTTAGATATGGTGTCAGGAGACCTGTCTTTTTAAATCTATTGTCATCCGGAATACCGGAGTCATTCTCCTGAATTGTTAAAGCGCCATTCGTAGGTCTGATCACATTTGCAATGATCTTTATTAAGGTGGATTTGCCCGAACCGTTTCTTCCGGTAATTAAAAGGGATTGATGAGCAGATAACTTAAAGCTCAGATCTTTAAAAATTAATTTTCCCGAATAGGATTTGGAAATGTTGTCGCATATGAGATTAATACTGCCCATCTGAAATATCTATGGTATTAAATCGCCTGGACTATGCCCTTTTTCTCCGACAATCTCTGAGTACGTCTGAGCAATGCCTGATCATATCTTCTTTTTTCCTCTTCAGTTTCAGGAATTAATTCCGGCACTTTCATCGGTTTCTTTGTAACATCATCAATGCTGACAAATGTAAGGTAGGCGCTGTTGGAATGCGAGATGTTTCCTGTCCTGATTTCTTCAACTTCAACTCTTACCCCGACCTCCATTGAAGTATTGAAAGCCCTGTTCACTGAAGCTTTCAGTCGTACAATGTTTCCCAGATGGATCGCGTGATGAAAGTTAAGGTTGTCCATCGCAGCAGTGACCGCAACCCGGTTGCAGTGTCGAGATGCAGCGAGCGCTGCGGAAATATCTATCCAGTGCATCAGTCTTCCTCCGAGCAGGTTGCCGTGAATGTTAGTGTCGTTAGGCAGAACCAGCTCTATCATAACGACCTCTGACTCCTTTACTGTTTTAGCATTCATGTCAATAAGGTAATTGTCCTTTCAATGATTTAACTCTTGAAAGATATTCACTTGTTATAAATTTATTTTCAAATCTTTCGACTTCCTTTTTCGCCTCATCATATCTTTTTTTAACAATCAGTGTCTGAATTTTTCCGTAAAGAGCGTCATCAGCGTATTTAGTATCGAAGAATTCATTGAGTACATTATCATAATAGATCAGAGCTGATTTATAATTTCCGAGATTATAATAAAGATCAGCGCTCTTTAATGATTTAAGAGCAAGCTTGGTCCTTAGATCGGTAATTCTTCTGTCGGCATCCGACGCGTTCTTTCCTTTGGGATAAAGTTCAAGATAATTCTGAAATTCATTTATCGCGTATCGTGTATAAGTCTGGTCAAGATTGTATTCAGGCGAGAGACCGTTATAACACATTGCCAGCATGTATCTTGCATCTTCGCCAAAAGAGCTTGAGGGATAATTTTTTATCAGGGATTCAAATTCATAGATGGCAAGAATGTATTCTTCTCTTTTATAATAGCTCATCCCGAGATAAAAAACAGCCTTGTCAATTATGCTGCTGCCGGAAAACTTAAGCTTGACAAGGTTAAAATCATCTATCGCGTCGAGATATTCCCTTTTATCATATTTGGATTTTGCTATCAGGTATGCTTTTTCAGGATCATCGGTAACTATGCTGCTGCCCTTTGAAGAGCCGCATGAATAAAAACTTATTGCCATTGAAAAAATACAGAGAAGATATATTACTGCTTTGATATTCCTGTTAATATTTTCTTTTGAATCCGGATTCCAAGATCTTAAATGCTTCAATCGGCTATTTGCTTCTGATTATAAAAAATAAAATTATTGCAGCTGCAGAGGCTGTGATTATTATTGCGGGAAATAGTATTTGGTTTAAGGTATTCTCTTCAGGAAGCCCTGAATGGGAAAATGTGTACCTTCTGTCTTCAACAAAATTCAGTTTATCTAAATCAAAGCTGTCTTTAAATTTCCTGTCAAAATTCTGATTGTAAACAACTGCGGAATTTTTTTTATCTGTCAATTCAACATTATAGGTTACTGTAACTTCACGCTCAACCTTCTTCGTTCCTAAAATTTTATCCGTGAATATTCTTTTATATCTGACATTGAACACAGGAGCTGAAATAACCAGTTTGTAATCAATGCTGTCTGATTCCTCATTAAATATAAGTTTATAATCAAAGAACTTTCTTCGCAGACTTTCTGTCAGGTATGTGCTCTCCGGCTTGCCGTCATCTAAAATTACCTCATAAAAATTATCTTTTCCTAAGATCAGAAATTTATTATTTAAAGAGGTTAAACTCTCATCGATCAGCCTGTCAATTATGTTAATGTTTGAGCTTAAACTCTCCTGTGAATAAGAAGTACCTCTCAGTATTATTAATAAAAAAATACAAAAGAGATATTTTAAATTCATTATTAACCGTAGATACCTCTGAGCTTTAATACGCGTGATACCTTATCTATAGCATAAATATACGCACCAAGCCTGAAGGTTGTGTTGTATTCAACAGCTGTATTATAAACCGCATCGAAAGCCTCTGTCATCATCCTGTTAAGTCTGCTGTTCACATCATCCTCATCCCAGAAATATCCGATCCGGTCTTGCACCCATTCGAAATATGATACTATCACACCGCCCGAATTGGCGAGAATGTCAGGGATAACCCTGATACCTTTGCCGGAAATTATATCATCAGCATCAGCAGAGATCGGACCGTTAGCACCTTCAACTATAAGCTTTGCTTTGATCCTGTCAGCGTTGTGAGCTGTGATCTGATCTTCCTTAGCCGCAGGGACAAGTATATCACATTCAAGCTCCAGTAGATCTTCATTCGAGATTGGCGTTCCAAAGTTTCCGCCTTCAAGGCTTTTGAACTTGGAAACATATTCTATGGCTTTCTTTACTTCTATTCCTTTTGGATTATAATAACCGCCGGAGACATCACTGATCGCGATGATCTTGACGCCTTTATCAGTCAGAAGATCCGCGCTTACAGATCCGACATTTCCGAATCCCTGAATGACACTTGTACATGAAGTTGGATCTATTTCCAGTGTTTTCAATGCTGCCATTGTGGCGATCATCACACCCCTTCCGGTTGCTTCTCTTCTGCCTCTTGAACCTCCGACGATAATTGGTTTTCCTGTTACAACTCCCGTAACTGTTTCCTTTTTATGCATGCTGTATGTATCCATGATCCACGCCATGATCTGTTCATCTGTATTCATATCAGGTGCAGGTACGTCCGAGTCAGGTCCGAAAATTTCAAGTAAGTTTACGGTATATCTTCTTGTGATCTGTTCAAGCTCTCTCATTGATAATTTTTTAGGATCACATCTCACCGCTCCTTTAGCGCCGCCGAAAGGTAAATTTGCTATCGCGCATTTCCATGTCATCCATGATGCAAGCGCCTTTACTTCTTCAATATCAACATCGGGAGAAAATCTTATTCCCCCCTTTGAAGGTCCTAAGATATTATCATGGATCACGCGGTATCCTTCAAAAACTTCGAGTTTTCCGTTGTCCATTGTCACCGGTATCGCAACAATAATTTGTTTTACGGGATGTTTTAAATAGTTGTATAATCCTTCGTCAAGCTTATATAGTTCACAGGCTTTATCAAATCTCACCATCATTGATTCGAATGGATTGGCTTCCCCGCGTCTGTAGGGAGCAGGTTCTTTGTAGTCGTCAGGCATTTAAGATTGTTTTAAGAAATTATTTGAGAATGTAAAATTTGAATTCAAAATTAACATAATGCAATTGTTTTATCAAGTTAGTATAGGGTAGTTAAGCGATACGATAACGTTCCATTTAGTGTGTAAAAACTAAATTGCTGTTAGTAGGGAT
>JBDTLQ010000300.1:0-4558 GCA_039934715.1 Ignavibacteria bacterium
ACCTCACCGAAGGATTTATCAGCAAGCTGGCGAAGATGAGAGTTACAAATATGCTCTTAATAAAGCTCGAGGGAGAAGAATCACTTGCGCTTGATGAGTTTAAAGTTTTCTCAAAGAAGCTGAATAAAGATATTACGGAAGAATACGATAAGTAGACAGTCATCTTCACCCCACGATTTAGCCATTATACTCAACATTTTTTTCTCGCAGATTAACGCTAATATTTTTTCGCTGATTTACGCAGAAAGAATACAACTCTGATTTTTCTGAAATGTTCGAAAAATATCTGCGTAAATCTGCGAGAAATATTTTTGTCAAGTACAAAGACATTTAGCATTTCATGCCATTCTCTGTTGAAGTGAATTGCCACGAAATAAAAGCTCTTATAGAATTAGTTTTTAGTTCGATCAAATTTGTGTTAATTCGTGGCCGAATAAAGGAGGACCGATAAACTTTGATCAATAAACAATATTATATTTCTTTAGAAATCTCTTTCAATAATTCCCACGAATATATTCCCGTATTATGTTTATCCTTCCATATGATCTGCACTGCATAATTTCCCACGGGCTCTATCTTTTCTATCTCATAAAATCCTGCAGCCTTGAATGGTGATTTCACAGGGATGTACTTAGTGAAAATAACCGTCTCTCCCTGGCAATGCACGCACGGGCATTTGTCACGGAGCTCTGTCAAACTGACCTCCGACACACTTTCATCGCTCCATGTAATTTGAAGAGAATTGTTATCCGTTCTTTTTATTTTTTTCGGCTGGTTCATAACACAACATTGATATTATAACATTAATCATTAATAACTTCTTCTTCCTTTAATACAACATTATCCTTTACAAGAATTTCGTCGCCTGCTCCTCTCGGAGTTTCTTTCACGTTATAAAAGATCATCAAGGCAATAGCGAAGAGCATACTTCCCGCAATGAGAAAAATATATTTTAAGTCAATCTGCATTACCAGCACAGTACAAAGCAATGGTCCGACTAGATTTCCAAACAGAGTAAAGCTCGACGCGATCCCCATCACGCCTCCTTTTCTGTCATCGGAAATATTCTTGTTTATGTAAGCGTAGAGCACGGGAATAATTCCTCCAACGCATAAACCAAGAAAGGCTCTCACCGGAAAAAGAAAGTACGGGTTTGTAATAAATGTATGGAGACAGTACGCCATCGCTGCTCCGCAAATTGCTATTGTAATATTTTTTTTGAAACTCTTAGTGTCATTTCTTCTTCCCCACCAGGGTGAAGATATCACACTGAAGATTCCAAGTGTTCCGAAGATCGCTCCTGTTAGTGTTGAAATATATTCAGTGCCTTTAGTGATCGATTCGACGAAGAGAGCGAACACCGGCTGAGTGATAGTGATCGATATCTGAATAAGGGTAATAGATATCATTGCAATAATAATTACGGAATTGCCAAAAACATATTTTATGTTTTGAACCACTGAATAAAATTTAATGTCAGGTCTTTTTACAGGTTCGGTAACATTTAACAAGACAAGAACTCCGCTGATAAGGCACAAAGCGGATGTAACAAAAAAAACCGTTCTGTAAGATGTAATATCAGCGATCAGACCGCCGATGAAAGGTCCTATGACTGTTCCGGAAGAAATCGATGTCTGCAAAATTCCGATAGCATAACCTGACTTTTCCTTAGGTGTGCCGGTTGAAACCAATGCAAGTGATGAAGCAATGAAGCCGCTGATGGCACCCTGTACCATTCTGAAAATAAAAAGTTGTTCAACATTAGCGGAAAACCCGATAAGGCATTGTGAAACCGCAAGTCCGAAGATCGCGCGCATCACCATGGATTTTTTTCCGAACCTGTCGCCGAGAACACCCCAGACAGGTGTCATTATGAAAGATAAAATGAAAGGACCGCTGAAGACAATTCCGCTCCAGTGTTCAAGCTCTTCTGGGTTGGTTACTCCGAGTTCGCGGATATAGAAAGGAAGAAAAGGAATAACCATGCTCATTCCCACCATCGCTACAAACTGCGATATCCATATGCTGTATAAATTTTTTCTCCAGATTTCCAAAGATGTTAGTCTGATTTTTATTAAAATACTCAGAACTGAAATGTCATTAAATGTAAAAATTTAAAATTGGAACGTGCCAGCCAGCCTCAGGCAGGGATGAAACGGATGTAACAGATTAACGCCGATACAATTGATTTTCATTCAAGGCATCACTTCTTAAAATTAATTAGAAAGATCCGTGACAATCAGTTCTATCTGTGTTGTCCGCGTTCAAAATACCTTAGATACAATGATACAAATTATACTTTTTTGGGATTAATAATTCAGTTAAGTTTAATACAAATTTTTTAAATAAAGAAAAGTCTCATCGGAAAAAACAGGATCTTTCTGCTGTTAATGCTCATTGCCGAAGCGGCAGCATTCGGGCTGCTTTATTATCTCCGATACAAAAATCAAAATCTTCCCCTGAACGGATTTGAGTATAAGACAGGGAATATAATTTCATTAATTTTCTTTTTACTGCTTTTTATTCTGATCTCGACATTTACTGTCTATCCGAAAAATTTCAACGGCGGTGTACTGTTATTTCTTTTATTCATTTCAATCATAGGATTTATTTCGATCGCCGTTACGGGGCTGACCTCTCAGAAAGAGATAAGGATAATTTTTGCGGGAATATTTTTGGTCTCAAATGTCTATTTGCTGTCGTTTCTATTGGGTAAATTTTTATCGGGTTCACGAAAATTCGGATTCATGCGCAGCACGTTTTTTTTTCTGTTCATATTGAGTGCATCTATTTTTACTGTTTTCATCTTAATTTTAAATTACAATGACGATTATGAATCGTACACAAATACCAATAAGACAGCAAGCTCAGGTGTGATACTCGGGGCGGCGGTATGGGGCGGGAACAGGCCTTCGCCGGTATTGAAGGAAAGAATTAATAAAGGATTTGAAATATATCAGAAGAAGATCGTTCCGAAACTCGTGATCACCGGGGGCGGTTCGCCTAATGAAATGACTGAAGGCGAAGTATCGAAAAATGTTCTGATCAAATACGGAGTATCACCTGAAGACCTCATATTGGAAAATTCTTCAAGCTCTACGGTTGAACAGATACAATTTGTTCGTGACAGTCTCTACAATGTAAAAAACTGGAATAAGGTAATTCTTATATCGGATAATTTTCATCTGCTCAGGGCATCAGAGATCGGCAGATTTAATAACATAAGTACTGATACAGTAGCATCCGACTTTGAGCTTTCAACAGCCGGAACAATCTCGTATTGTATGAAGGAAAGTCTTGCGCTGATAATTTTCTGGATGTGCGGGATCGGGTAAAAAAAGTGAAGAGTGTAGAGTAGTGAGTTGAGAACACTCCACACTATTACTCTACACTATTACTTAACAACCACCATCTTCTTAGTCGCTATAAATTTTTCATTACCATTTGAGGCTGCGTAAATTGTATAATAATAAATACCGCTTGGCAGATCTGAGCTGTTAAGTTGAACTATATGATAACCCGCATTAAAAGAATTTTTGACAATTGTTTTGATCACCTTTCCTGAAATATCATACAACTTTATTGTCACATCACTCTCAGCGGGAGTATCGAATTCAATTTTAGTATTCGGATTGAACGGGTTTGGATAATTCTGATACAATAAAAATTTCGGGGGTAAGCCGATGTTTACTTCGTTATTCAGACTGAAAAACTCAAAGTTACCATTGAAGTCGATCTGCTTCAATTTATAATTATATCTTCCCGAATTTAATCCTATGTCATTATAAAAATAATTTACGGGAACAAAACTTGTTCCGCTCCCCTGAACAAACCCTACCTTTGTCCAGTCTGCATTATCATCCTTTCGTATCCTGTAAACTTCAAAGCCGGCGTTGTTTTCTTCCGAAACAGTTGTCCAGTTCAATGTCACATCCCGGTTATTTACTGAATAGATCAAATGCTGCAGGCTCACTGCTGTTACAAGGCTGTCAGCGATCGGGAATTCAAAGAATGAAAGCGCGCCGAGCCTTCTTGGATTTCTAAGGAACGGTCCTTCATAAACCTGTTGATCGGTAAGATCCCTTGATGCCGGCAGGTATGAAATTTTAGTTGCGAAAGAAGGAGTGATGAGATTTAAGATGAGCGTATCCCCGGAGACTGTTCCGCCGGAAATATTTCCATAAACGCCGTCAAGATAAATGTAATCCTTCATACTGTGATTAACGATTGTGACATCTCCATAGACGGTATCAGCGGGCCATGATTGAATTCTTGAACCTTCAAACAATATTTTTATCTTTGTCCGGTTATCGCTGTAAAATGCGTGCTTAATATTCGGAGGACGAATGTTTACGGTATCCGTACCATTATAATACTGTTTCGCGATATTCCGTATCAGGAATGTCGCCAGTTCGACATATCCATCGGGACCATAGTGACATCCATAGTGCTGTGAGATCCCGCTGGTGGAAAATAATTCAACATCATTGTACAATGGTCCGATCTGTCTTTGCTTTTCACGCAACTGGTCAAGCTCCTCGCCGCTGCTGCAGCCCGG
>JBDTLQ010000301.1:0-4557 GCA_039934715.1 Ignavibacteria bacterium
CTTAAAATGATATTTTTGTATAAACAACAAGAAAGGTAGTCATCATGAAAAAGGGATTTCATCCAAAATATTATAAATGTAATGTAATTTGCAATTGCGGAGAAAATAAAGGAATATTGTTTACAACGCGCTCAACTGTTCCTGAGATCAAAGTGGAAATATGCTCACAGTGTCATCCGTTCTTTACCGGAACACAAAAGATCATGGATACCGCTGGCCGTGTAGAAAAATTCAATAAGAGATACGCGAAAGCAAAAAAACCTGAAACAACTGCTTCAAAACCTGAAACAGCTGCTTCTTAAAAAGAAAGTAGTTTTTATAAAGTATATTAAGCCAATATTTAAAAGTATTGGCTTTTTTATTTGAACAGCAACCAATTCAGCTGAGAAAGTTTGACAATCTTAAAAAAAAATGAAAATACTCGTTTACGAAGATCCTGGTTTTAAAGATCTTTTTCCTTTGACGACTCTGCGTCCTGTCTGGGATATCCGCATCGGGGCGAATACGATCCTGCAAAGGATCGAAAGTATGATTGAAAATAAATATGATACCGCTCTTCATTGCAGAAATTCATTGTCGGAATATTTAAAGGAAGTTCATACAAACAAGATAAATGAAATTGTCAAAGACGACATTCTTCTTTTAAACGGCAGAGTTATTTTCAGCGAAGAGGCATTAAAATATTTATTGTCAAAGAAAGAAAAGAACACACTTTATTATTTTAACAATGAGATCACTGCAGCTTTTATAACAAAGGATAAGACAGGAAGCCTTAAAGAACGAGTGGAGAAAAATAATTATTTACTGGACAGGGATTTTTTTGATTCGCTAAAATTGAGGAAGTCGGATCTTAATAAGTATTCCGGCATTAAGATCATACAATTTCCATGGGACATAATAAATTATATTCTTCACGGAGGATTAAACGAAGATGTTGAATTTTATTTAAGAGGAAGAAAATTGTCTAAAGTAAAAGACAGGGACAATTTTATAAATCATAAGAAGATCTTTATTTCTAAAAAAGTGAATGTTTTTCCTCAAGTTGTTTTAGATGCTTCAGAAGGAAGTATTATATTTGAAGAGAATACAACGATAGAACCTTTTACATTCATAAAGGGTCCAGTATATATTGGAAAAAATTGTCTGATAAAATCAGGGACAAGAATTTACGGACCTTGTGTGATCGGTGAATGGTCAAAGGTTGCCGGCGAGATCGCAGAATCAGTATTGCATTCCTATGTGAATAAGCAACATGACGGATTTGTCGGTCATTCCTACATTTGCCCGTTTGTAAATCTTGGCGCTGATACGGTGACGAGTGATCTAAAAAATAATTATTCTGAGATAAGGATGAAAATAGGTGATAAGAATATTAATACGGGAATGCAGCTGCTCGGAAGCATTATAGGTGATCATTCCAAGACATCGATAAATACGATGCTTAACACAGGCAGCATAGTAGGAATATTTGCAAATCTTTTCGGTGGCGGCTTTCAATCAAAACATATCGATAGTTTTTCCTGGAATGAAGCAGGAGAGGAATCGAAAAAGTTGGATATTGATAAGGCAGTTGAAACAGCAAGGATAGTAATGAACAGAAGAGGAATAAAGATGAGCAATGCTTATGAGCGTCTAATTAGAAACTTAACTAAATAGGACTATTTAAAATATTTTTAAAAAAGAAGGAGCATAGAAATAAAATCCATGCTCCATTACTTTTAGTTCTGTGAATGTATTAGTTAAATCTGAAATCAAGACCCAACATTGGAGCTATATAGCTGGAGGATCCGCCTTCAGTAAGTATGTTATGATACTTAACTTTAAATACCAGATCGATAGGCTTGCTCAAATTAAGGACCGCACCAATACCCGCGTTAACGCCAAACTTTGTTTCAGAGGTCTCAAGTGTTGTTGGTGACGCATCAACTTTTAGATTATAAGCACCCAATCCTGCTTCCAGGAAAATAGAAGATTTTAAATTCCTTGAAGTGAAAAAATATCTTGGACCCGCAGTTGCTTCAATAAGCTTGGCGTCGGATAAACCTACTGTTTTGCTAGCAAAAATATTGTAACCGAACTTAGCATAAAATCCAACTTCTTTATTCACACGATAGCTTATATCCAAACCGAAACTAGGACCTGATTTAAAATTATCTCCAAAATTTCCAATCGGAAATGCTATTCCACCTACAGGACTTAGAGAGAAATTGGGATAAGGGGATTTTTTTTTCATTTGTGCTTGTGAATTTGTTGAAAATGCAATACAAGCAAATGCCACTACTAACATGAATTTTATTGTTTTCATTTTTTAGATTTTAGTTAATAAAATTGACCTCATTTCATATCTTTCTGTCTCTTTTCATCATATTCATAAGTGAAAGAAATTAGAAGATAAAGGCTATCATGTTATTTACAACTGTTATGCCACAGTAAAACATGTAAAAGAGGTATTAACCTAACAGCACTATGACATCTTTGACAAATATTAAGAATTGTAAGTTTAAAGCCTGTTTTTGTCACAAATCCACATTTGTCAAAATTAAAGATTCCGGATTCTAAAAAATTGACCCACGGACAAAATGATTTAAAAGCAGATAAAGGGTCATTAAATTGTTAGCTGGATCATACATTCAAAACCCAAGCGCTCCATCATAACAAAAACTCCCGTAATGTAACCCATCTATCCCATACAAAATATAGTTTTCATTTAAAAACGAGATACTAATTTTCGATTAACTCTTGCATATTTTAAAAGACTGATCTTTTTATCGCAACAGTATGTCTTTTCTTAACACTCATTCTAAAATAATATCCTAAGGGTTGAAACAATTTCCAATGATATTTTTCAGACTTAATTCTTGAGAATCTAGAGAATGTAATTTTCCGCCGAGTCCCCGCAATTCAAACTTATCTAAATTCAAACTGTGTGAAATTGCGGGAGACTCAGCGGGAACGAAGAAAGTTTGTAAAATTTTTTTCCGCCAACATCAGAGTCCCCGATAAAATCGGGGACTCTGACGAGGGTCTAGAATTCTCTCTATTAATCTACATTCCTTTATGGCAGGTCTTTCAGGGTACAGAGAGTTCAAGCAAATCATAGAAGCTAATTACCCCGAGCTCTACAAAAAATATTCAGAGTACTTTGATGATATGATAAGCAATATAGGTAATAAGGAGGAGAAAACCGGTGAGTTCGGATTGTTGCAGACAGCGGTGGCGTGAATTGGGTATTGTGATTGGGCAGATGAACAAATATTGATAATCAAATGAATAAAAAATCGAAATTGAAACAAAATTTTATTCAGGATTATTATTATTTGTCGCATCAAATATAATTATACGGGATTTGAGAGAGACTGAAGCAGCCTCCATATATTGGCTCATTTAAGGAGTATCATCCGCTTAACTTGAACATCCCTTCCATCAACATTGAGGGAATAAAAGTAAAGTCCGCTCGATAAACCATTTCCATCAATATTCAAACTATAACTCCCCTGATCTACCATCTTGTTAACCAATGATAAGATCTGTTTTCCATCCATACCATATATATTAATTTTAACAAATCCAGGACCCTTTAAATCGAAATTAACTATAGTATTGGGGTTGAAGGGATTCGGATAATTTTGTGCAAGATTATTTTGCTTGGGTAAGGCTATTTCAACTTCCCCTGATAAGTAATGAGATTCAAAATTACCATTATAGTCAATTTGCTTAAGTCTGTAGACATATCTTCCAGGCTGCATGTTCTTGTCTGTGAACTCGTAATTGTGGTTTGAGTTACTTGTACCATTTCCATTTACGAAACCAACTTTAGCCCAGGTGATGGGCACTTGTGTTTCAAATTTACCTCGCTGAATTTCGAAACCCGAGTTATTTGTTTCCGAGCCGGTTGTCCATTTCAAACGGACATTGTTTTGTAATATTTCTGAGGTAAATGATGATAGTTCAACCGGAAGAGGCAATTCTAAAGGTCTCCTCCATGCATTCTGAGCTCCCGCAAATAGGAAATTTTCATGAACGCCTAGACAATTAACAGTTGGAATAATACTAAATCCTTCATTAATTTGATGCCAATTCAAGCCATTGTCAGTCGAATTGTAAACGCCATGTCCATTAAGTGTTGAAAAATATAAATATGTATCTGCGGAGGTAATATCCGAAATTACATCACTTATTGTTAGCAAAGGAATCCAATTGCCACCATCGTTATGTGAGACATACAAAGTAGTATTATTTAATATTGGATCACCAACTGGAACAAAAATATCATTTTCATGAATGTAAATTCTAAAGATCGGACGAATAAATCCAATATTGATCCAAGTCACTCCGTTATCAAATGATTTAAATAAACCCGGAATTGTTGCCGAAAGAAGGGTAGCACCATTCGAAACAATATCTAAAATAAATTTAATAGAAGAATCCGTGCTTGGTTTACTCCAGCTTAATCCATGATTTGTGGTGTAACAAATGCCCCCGCCAAATGTTCCGGCAAAAATACCTGATACATTTGTGCATAAACAATGAATATTTAAATTAGTAATTCCATTATTT
>JBDTLQ010000302.1:0-4546 GCA_039934715.1 Ignavibacteria bacterium
AGATCTACTGATTTTATTTTTATTCCGCTGGCTGCTTTGATATTATGCTTTGTTGCATCTCTTTATCCGGCAAGACGTGCAGCGAATCTTGAGCCGGTGAATGCGATACGGTGGGAGTAGATACAAATTACAAATTACAAATTACAAATTACGAATTACGGATTACGGATTACGAAAAATTTTTTCATTCAAAATTAGAATTCAATTGACAACATATGCCTGAGAAAGAAGTGTTAATTCAGATTAAAGATCTGAAAAAATCTTATCCTGTGACGAAGACTAACAAGCTTAAGGTTTTAAAGGGAATTAATTTAAATATTTACAAAGAAGAGATCATAGCTATCATCGGAAAATCCGGTGCGGGAAAGAGTACGCTGCTTCATATTCTCGGAACTCTCGATAAGCCCGATTCGGGAAAGGTAATCTTTGAAGGCGCGAACATTTTTGAGCTATCGGAAAAACAGTTATCTGAATTCCGTAATAAGCAGATCGGATTCATATTCCAGTTTCATCATCTTCTTCCTGAATTCTCCGCTATTGAAAATGTCATGATCGCGGCAATGATAACGGGAGAGCCTGATAAAGCAAAAGCTGAGGAGTTATTAAATGAAGTGGGTTTGAAAGAAAGAATAAATCATAAGCCTTCAGAACTATCAGGAGGAGAAGCACAGCGGGTCGCGATCGCAAGAGCGCTTATTAATTCACCGGGACTTATATTGGCGGATGAGCCTACGGGAAATCTCGACACTGAGAATGCGAAATCGATCATTGATCTGATCTTTGATCTCAGAAAAAAATATAAAAAAACATTCGTCATAGTGACTCATAATGAAGAGTTTGCTAAAAGCTGCGATACGATTATAAATCTTCAGGATGGATTGGTAGTAACTTAATAATTTATTCTTACCTTTTTATTATATTGTTGTGATAACTTTTTTTGTTTAATCATAACATATCTAATTTTTTGAGCTAAAGTTTATGCCGGAGAAAATCCACACACATAATCTGAATCTGTATTACGGAAGCAACCGCGCATTAACTGACGTATCAATAAATATTTCAGAGAATAAAGTAACCGCTCTTATTGGTCCTTCGGGATGCGGCAAGTCAACATTCCTGAGAACGCTTAACCGCCTCAATGATACAATTGATCATGTAAGGATCGAAGGTGATGTAAAAATTGATGACGTAAACATTTACGATAAGGAAGTTGATGTTGTATCTTTAAGAAAAAGAGTGGGGATGATATTTCAGAAATCAAATCCTTTTCCAAAATCAATTTTTGAGAACGTTGCTTATGGACCGAGAATAAATGGTGTAAACAAAAAAAAAGAGCTTGATGAGATCGTTGAGACAAGCTGTAAGAGAGCTGCAATATGGGATGAGGTGAAGGACAGAATGAATCATTCCGCGATGGGATTGTCCGGAGGACAGCAGCAGAGAGTTTGTATCGCGAGAGCGCTCGCGGTTGATCCTGAAGTATTATTAATGGACGAGCCGGCAAGCGCGCTTGATCCGATAGCGACCTCGAAGATCGAGGAACTGATATTTGAGCTGAAAAAAAACCTGACGATAGTAATTGTAACACACAACATGCAGCAGGCAGCAAGGGTGAGTGACAGGTGCGCGTTTTTTCTTTCAGGACAAATAATAGAGTACAGTTCGACAAGCACAATGTTCACAAAGCCTGAGAATGAGAAGACACAAAATTATATCTCGGGAAAATTCGGATAAATATTAATTTTGATTTTATTAAATAGTTTAATATATTAATTAAATAAAAAAATGTAAAAGCAATGTTTCATTATCTGGAAGAAGAGCTTGAACAACTCAAGACAAAAATTATAAAGATGGGAAGCCTTGTTGAAGAGCAGATCGAATTTGCATTCAGGGCATTGTTTGAAGGAAATATTGAGCTCGCGAAAATAGTGATCAGCAGAGATGATGAGGTTGATAAGTATGACATAAAGATCGACAAACTTTGTCAGAGAATATTCGCGCTCACGCAGCCGGTAGCGTTTGACCTTCGCCTTATCATGACCGCGCTAATGATCAACAGCGACCTCGAAAGAATGGGAGACATAGCGGTAAACATTTCCGAAAGAGCGGAATCACTTATAGGGCACAATGATCTAATGAAAAAACTGCGGGTTGATGAGATGGCAAACAAAGTACGCAGAATGATCAAGATGAGCATTGACTGTTTTGTTAACGGCGATGCTGAGCTTGCAAAGGAAGTGATCAAGGTTGATGTTGAGATCGATAAACTTGATACTCAGATCTTTGATAACATTACGCTTGAGATGAGATCCAATCCTGATCTTATAATTCCGTCTGCACACATATTAACTCTAATAAAGAACATTGAAAGACTTGCAGACCACGCTACCAATATTGCGGAGGATGTAATTTTCCTGATCGACGCCAAGATCATCAAACACAGTAAAGATCCTGAAAATCTGAAGAAGAAAGAAGACTGATCTTATAATAAATTTGATTGTTGATGAAAATTCTTTTCTTATTTATTTTATTCTTCCTGTCACAGAATTTATCTGCACAAAATAATTTAACAGACACAATCCGAAAAACTCCTTTCGATACTAACAAAATAAAAGAAGCAGTATATCTTTCAAAAACATCTGATGTATTCAGTTATGATTCACTTTACATATGGAATGATAAAAGAAGCCTGTCTGAAATAATGGATCAGAGACCAGGGTATTTTATATATGACTTCGGGCTTGGAGGCAGAAATAAAATAAACTACAACAACAGGACCAGTGACAATGTTGGAATATTCAGAGATGGCATTCCAATGAATGACAGGCTGTTTGGAGATTTCGATATTCAGAATATTTCAATAAACGAGATTGACCGGATAGAAGAAATTTCTAATGTATCTTCATTTTTTTATGGGATTAATTCCAGCGCTAAAGTAATAAATATTATTTCAAAAGACATTTTTCAGTCGAAGCCATTTTCTCAATTAAGATTTTCTCAGGACAGGGAAGGATCATTGTTTGCAGATGTTTTATTCAGTCAGCCATTTTCGAGAAAGATGAACGCGCAACTTGGTGTTACTAAACATTCACTCGACGGAAGATATGCCAACTCAGAATTCAATATCTGGAGAGGAAGAGCAAGAATAAATTTATTTCTTTCACCAAAGTTCAATACCAAGCTTAATTTTTATCTGGATAATTACAATCGTGAATTAAGCAACGGCTTGATCTATTCTCCGGATAAAGATTCTCTTTTTGATCCAACACTGGCCCGGGTTATTCATCCTAATACTAATGAACATCTTGAGAATTATTATTATGATGCAACAATAACAGCACGGCTTTTCAAGAACCCCGGATCGCTGACAAATTTGAAAATCTACAGCACTAATTCCATTCGCATGCTTGTAAATCCCGATGATTCCAGTATTACATACAAAAATCTTCCCAGCAGTTACTTTCATACAATACTTTACGGACTAAGCTTAGATCAGAATTTGAAAATTGTTCATGGAAGGAAATCCCGTTCAGAGATAGTATTCGGAGGCGATGTATATCTAAACTATTTTAACAGCAACATTTTTGAAAATCAAAACACATTTAATACAAATTATTATTCCTTAAGAGCAAAGTACGATTTTGTTTATAACTTTTTATCAGTGGTTGCAATGATAAGAAATGATAATATTGATCAAAAAAATTATCTGAATGCAGGAATGGAAAGTTCTCTGAAAATTTTTTCGGATAATACAAAAACCCTGACATTGTACGGAGGAGCAAACAGAATTAAATATAATATGAATGAAGTCTATGGCAGAATTTTTGATGGATATGAACAAGCATATGTTTTTGCAACACCTCTAAATCTGTTTGAGGCGGGATTTAAATTTTCTATAGGAAATTTTTCTTCAAACATATTGGCATACAGAAATCATTATGATAGACCTTACAAAGGATATAATGGTATTAATGCGGCTTTGAGTTTTATAAATAGAAATATTGATATTACAACTGCAGTTGATTACGCGGAGTATGAGGAATTTCCAAAATATTATGTCAAAGCAGGTTTCGCCTATAAGGATATTTTATTCAGGAATAAATTGAAAATAAAAACTGGGATAGATCTTAAATATTTCAAAATCGAAGGAATAACCAATCAATATCAAACTTTATACTTAAGCCTGAGTTCTTCTTCTTCCTTCCCTCAGCAAAACCAGTTCATCGCAGACTTCTACATCGGCGCACGGATAGGCAGGGCGAATATTAATTTAACTTTAGCAAATATTTTCAACAGCTTGGTTTATAACGCTTACATATTTCCTCTGGATGACCGCGGTGGATTTGGGAATGTTGTTTCGAGGTTTACAATCGTATGGGACTTTATCAATTAGTATTGAGTATTGAGTATTTAGTATTTAGTATTTAGTATTTAGTATTGAATAACTTACTATCAACTATCAACTATCAACTATCAACTATCAACTATCAAATATCAACTATCAACTATCAACTATCAACTATCAACTATCAACTATCAACTATCA
>JBDTLQ010000303.1:0-4509 GCA_039934715.1 Ignavibacteria bacterium
ACTTTATAACTTTATAACTTTATAACTTTATAACTTTATAACTTTATAAACTTTAAAGTATAAACTTTTAACTTTTAACTTGACAAACTATTCCTTACATGATTTAAAACTATCCCTGCCGAGACTGATATGTTTAGTGATTCACAGCCGGTGAACATTTTTATTTTTAACCTTTCGTAATTTTTGTTGGCAAGTATATTCTTACTGATACCTCCGGCTTCATTGCCAAGTACCAGTATATATCTTTCACCGGGGATGAATTTATGATCGTTCAGATATTTTTGCGAATCAAGGTCGGTAAGAATTATCTTATAGCCTTCAGCCCGGCAGATCTCCAATTGATACTCAAGTTCTATTTCTGGGCGGATGTTAAGATTGAAAATTGCTCCCTGGGTTGAACGCAGCACTTTGGGATTGTAAAGATCAACTGAATTGCTGCTTATCAGCAGCTCATCCACTCCAAAACAGTAGCATGTGCGTATGATCGTTCCCAGGTTACCGGGGTCATTAATTGTGTCGAGGGCGACAGACAAAGAACCTATCCGTGAAGTGTTTTTTTTAACGTCTGCTTCAGGTTTGGATACAACTCCAATAATTCCCTGAGGAGTAGTTGTGTCAGTGAGTATCTTAAATGACTTTTCGTCGAGAGAAATCAGCTCAATATTCTTTTTTTCAATACCGAGTCTTTTCAGATCTTTACGGTTAAAATCGTTACGTACAAAGACAGTTTCGAGATTATCACTGAACCGGTCTGACTTTATACATTCCTCTACAAGATGCTGGCCTTCGATAAGAAATTTATTCTCCGAATCCCTGAATTTTTTTTGCCTGAGTTTGTGATAATATTTTAATTCATTCTTTGTCAATCATTCGCCCCTGTACTCGACATAGTTCTTGTCGGTTTCATAGAGTTTTATTGAATAAAGTTTTGCATTACTTCGTTTCACTTTTGACTCAAGAGCCTCCCAGAATTTCATTGCCATGTTCTCCGTGGTTGGAATGATGCCATTAAACATTTCAACATCATTAAGATATTTGTGATCAACCTTATTCAGGATTTCTTCATGTATTATTTTTTTCAGGAATTTCAGATCCATTACATAGCTGCTTTGAGGATCGGGAGTTCCGGCGAGAGTCACTTCAATGTAATAGTTGTGTCCGTGTAAATGATTGCACTTACCAAATATCTCCTCGTTTTTTTCATTTGACAGATCAGGATTTCCGAGCTTGTGTGATGATGAAAAGTGCTCTTTGCGGGTGATGTAGATCATTTGATATTTTATTGTTTAGCATAAATTAATTTTAATAGTTTATTTATGAAATGTAATAAGAAGTTTGTAAAGTTTGTAAAGTTTGTAAAGTTATAAAGTTTGTAAAGTTTAAAAGCAAAGTGTTTGTAATGTTTTAAATATTTTCAAACTCTATAACTTGACAACCTTATGAGCTTTAAAACTTTATAAACCTGACAAACTCTACAAACTTTTCTTAATTTTCTGAAACCTTTCTGCAGGAGACAAGTCATAGTAATTAATTAACGCATTTTTATGTATATCTTGGTCTTGAAACTTATTATTTTGAAATACGTTTTATTTAACAGATTATTCAATCGAAATTAATCCAATTAATGAAAAAAATATTTGCCCTTTCCCTTTTCCTATTTATATCCGTTTTTGAAATTCAAGCACAGGAAACCATTGATTTAAATGAAGCGATAAAAGACGCGATAAAAAATAATACAAATGTTTCAAATCTCGAAAAGAGCCTGGAGATCCAGCAGCTTAGCACTAGTTCAGCAAGAGGTGACCTCTTTCCGGATCTTAATCTTACTG
Source organism: Ignavibacteria bacterium (assembly GCA_039934715.1). Taxonomy (GTDB): domain Bacteria; phylum Bacteroidota; class Ignavibacteria; order Tepidaquicellales; family Tepidaquicellaceae; genus JAGPCH01. Next base: position 1,830 of record JBDTLQ010000303.1, read on the forward strand.
CGGGCTGGACCAGAAATAATACTTTTTCCGAAGGAACTGTCAGATTTGTAAACGGCGTGCCGACAATTATTCCAAAACAGAATTCCTGGATCAACAACTTTAATGTTGGTGTGAACACTTCAGTTGTTCTGTTCAATGGGTTTGCAAATTATACACAGGTAAAACTGAGCCAGGCAAATGAAATGGCAGTGAGGATCGATCTCGAAAAGGAAAAATATGATATCGCGTTCAGGATCAACTCCGCATATTTCGACGTATTGAAAAAGGAAAAGATCGTAGTTGCAAATGAAGAAAACTTAGCCGATTCGAAGAGAACACTTGAAAGCATCAAGGAGTTTATGAATGTTGGGAAGAGAACGATAGCGGATGTTTACAGACAGGATGTGCAGGTAGCTCAAAATGAGCTTGCACTTGAAAGATCAAAGAACGATCTCGATAAGAGCAAGATTGACCTGCTGCTGGCAATTAATACGGATCTGAATAAACAGTATGCCGTATCGGATAACACTATTAAAACTGACCTTACGGAAGCTGATCTGAAAGCAGTGCTTGACAAAAATGCCAATACTGAAATGCTTGTTAACACTGCTTTGCAAAGAAGATATGACTATCAGTCCTCGCTTCAGATCGTCAGGATCAATGAAGTTCAGTTGAGTATTGACAAAAAAAATCTTTATTTTCCTACATTGAGTGCGACGAGTAATTACAATTTAAATGCATCTAGAATTAACGGTCTTCAGGATTCAAGAAGCTTTACTTTCGGTTTTTTATTAAGCTATCCGATCTTTCAGGGATTTAGTCTGGATAACAAGCGACAGACATCTGAAATAGTAATTAAGCAAAGACAAGAGGATGTAAAGCAGCTTGAGCAGCAGATCCGCAGCGACATAAAAAAATCCTATCTTGATATTGAAACCCAATATAAACAGATCGAGATACTTAACAGGAATATCGTATCGGCTGAACAGGACAGGCTTTTATCCGAAGAAAATTACAGGGTAGGTCTTGGAACAATTCTTGAAGTTCAGACAGCAGCTACAAAACTGAATTCATTAAAGATCGATCTTATAAACGCGTATTATGATTTTCTTCTTGCTGAAAAGAGAATAAATTATTATTCAGGTGAATTAAGCTATTAAGAAATTTTAAGAAAAAAATAATTATATAAAAATATGTCAGATGCATCAATACCTGTAACACCTCCTCCGGGTCCGGTTAAAAAGAAAAAGAAAAAGAGCAGAAAAAAACTTCTTTGGATACTTGGACTATTGCTGGTCGCCATAATCGTGATTGCCGTGATGGTATCAAGGGAAAAAGAAAATCTTGTAACTGTTCAGACTGAAAAGATCCAGAAGAGAAACATTACCCAGCTTGTTACAGCAACGGGGAAGATACAGTCCGAAACCCAGGTGATAATAAGCGCGGAGGTCAGCGGAGAAATTGTTTCACTTCCGTTTAAGGAAGGAGATGAGATCAGCAAGGGAGATCTTCTTGTAAAGATAAAACAGGATGCATACATTCCTCAGATGGAGGAGCAGAATGCAGCGGTTAAAGTAGCTGAAAGTAATATTCAGATAAATGAGGTTGCGCTCAAAAGAAATCAACAGGAGCTGGATAGAACACAGCAATTATACAGCAAGGGCCTTGCGACACAAAGTGATCTGGACAATGCGCAAAATAATGTTGATCAGACTCTTGCACAGATAAATTCAAACAAGGCGCAGGTAAACCAGCAAAGGACCGGGCTATCAAGGATCAGATATGACATATCAAAGACAACGATCTATTCGCCGATGAACGGTACTGTAACGCAGCTCAATAATGAACTTGGCGAAAAAGTATTGGGAACAATTTCCAATCAGGGTTCGGACATAATGATAATTTCGGATCTTTCGAAAATGGAATGCCAGGTAGAAGTGGGAGAGACCGATGTCACGCAGGTTAAAATAGGAGATACAGCAAAGGTTCAGATCGATGCGTTCGGAGATAAGATCTTTAACGGATATGTTTATGAAATTTCAAATACTGCTACAGCAAAAGGAACAGGAACACAGGATGAGGTTGTAAATTTTCTTGTTAAAATAAGAATACTTAATAATGAAGTTGATCTTAGACCGGGTATGAGCTGTACGGTTGACATTGAAGTCGAAAAAAGAAATGATGTCCTGAGTGTACCGATCCAATCGGTAACAACCCGGGAGGAAATGAAAGGTGAAGGCATGATGGGTGAAAATGAAAATCTGTCAAGAGAGTCCGATTCCAAGCAGACAAAAAAAATCAAGCCGAAGGAATTGATATTTATCATTGATAATAACATGGCAAAGAAAGAGGGAGTGAAAACAGGGATCAGTGATGACACTTATATTGAGATTGTTGAAGGGGTGCAGGAAGGACAGGAAGTGGTGAAGGGAAGTTTTAAGGCTATCAACAAAGAGCTTGAAGAGGGAACGAAAGTGAAAGTTGATAACGAGCTGAAAAAACCTAACGCAAACTCTGAAGGGTAATGAATTTTGTGAAACAAAATATTCAATGGAAAATAAATTAATAGAGATAAAGGATCTTACAAAGCTATATATTATGGGAATGGAGGAGCTGTACGCTCTGAAAGGTGTAAGCATTGATATAAAAAAGAATGAGTATGTTGCGATCATGGGTCCTTCGGGATCCGGGAAGTCGACAT
>JBDTLQ010000304.1:0-4504 GCA_039934715.1 Ignavibacteria bacterium
TATAATCACCGGCAGGAATCAGGAAAAATTAAATGCAGCCAAAAAATTATATCCTGCTTTAATTGCCATAAAAAGTGATGTCGCCAATGCTGATGATGCACAGTTGCTTTTTAATAAGGTCAAAGAATTTGGGGGAATTGATATTTTATACAATAATGCCGGTGTTATGAGCTCTCCACTCAATTTAGGTGTTGCAAATACTAAACATTTTGAAGCAGCAGAAAATGAGATCAACATTAATTATCTCGGAGTAATTCGTCTGAATAACATTTTTATCGAAATGTTAAAATCAAGAAAAGAATGCGCCATTATCAATACTACTTCCATTTTAAGCTATGTGCCATTAACGTTGGCTCCAACTTATTCTGCTACCAAAGCGGCACTACACTTTTATACACAGGCACTCAGAAATCACCTGCAGGTATTGCATAGCAACCTCAAGGTGTTCGAACTATTGCCCCCTGTTGTAGCAACAGTTATGGCTGAGGGTCTTGATACAAAAGCAATAAGTCCCGAACAATTGGTGAAAGCATTAATTGCCGGTATACGAAAAGACAGGTTCACTATTCGAGTAGGCACGACAAAATTGATATACCTAATTAGCCGGCTGTCTCCCAAGTTGGCTTTTAATCTGGTCAACCCAGCGAAGAATGCCCGTCTGCTGCAATCTTAGACAATATTTCCTGCTGACATTACAATATTCAAAAAGTGACAACTAGGGAACAAGCCGCACAAAAGTTTATTATTTTAGCTCAAACTGTAATGTCTCTGCTCTACTGGGTACTTTCTCAGATTTGTTTCTTTGAAGCACTCACTCTAAATTGTTATTTTTGTGTAAAACAAAAATTAAATAAAAATGAACACAGCAGAATGTCCCGAATGCGGAGCTGCAGTAACCTTCAATTCAGCACCTGTATTGAGTGAAATTGTTGAATGCAAGGAATGCGGATCAGAGCTCGAAGTAAAGGTTGTCGAACCTGTAACGCTCGCACTTGCTCCTCAGGAAGAAGAAGACTGGGGTGAATAATCTCTCCTTTTTATCCGTAATACTAAATCAAAAAAAATGAAAATCGGTTTTCTCCTGTAACCGAAGTAAAAGTCGGTTCCAGTGAAGGCGGAGCTGAAGTCAATGCCGGCTCACATCATCCCGAAAGATCAGGATGCGTTAGATCTTTCTCACCAACAGGTCACAGACATTCGGCAGAAATTATGCAGGAATTAAATTTCGGAAATAAAATGAATATTCATTTTTCCGCGACTTCAATCGATATGGTAAGAGGGGTCCTTGCAACAAGTCATGTTTTTTTAAATAATCCTTTTGAGGAAAAAGATATCTGGAAAATTTACAGAAAAGAATATTCCTCTGAACCGTTCATAAGAATTGTAAAAGAAAATGATGGGATATACAGATTTCCTGAGCCTAAAATTCTTTCAGGGACGAATTACTGCGACATTGGATTTGAAAAGGATAAAAATTCAAACAGACTTGTCGTAATAAGTGCAATTGATAATCTCATGAAAGGTGCTGCCGGTCAGGCGGTTCAGGCGTTTAACATAATGAATGGTTTCGATGAAACAACAGGCTTGGAATTTACGGGACTTCATCCTATTTAATATTTATGTGCAGATTACTCTTAGTAAAGTCAGATGAATTATTTGAAGCAAAAACTTTTTTGGAAAAATTTTCAGAAGTTTCAAAAAACAGCAGTGAATTTCAGGGACACGGGTGGGGTTGTTCGATGCTTGTTGAAAATGAATGGAAACATTACAAAAGTATAAAGCCTGTCTGGGAAGATGATTTGTCAAAATTCGGAAAAGCAAGCTTATTAATTGCACATGCCAGGAGTGCTTTTAATGATGATGGGATAAGCGTTGAAAACAACATGCCGTTTTACGATGACAAATATATTTTTATTTTTAACGGGGAATTAAGAGGAGTTAAAATTAAATCTGAAGGACGGATCGGCGCAGAAAAGATTTTTAATTTCATCATAAAATTTGATAAAGGAAATATTGAAGAAGCTATTATTAAAGGCGTGAATATCATAAACAGAAGGACTGCTTATGTAAGGGCAATGAATTTCATAATTGCAGACAAAGAAAATGTATATCTGTATTCTAAGTTCGGTGAGAATCCTGAATATTTTACGGTTCATTTTAAAAGCGAAAAGCAGTTGGTAATATGCTCGGAAAAATTTCCCGGAGAGAATGACTGGGTTGAAATTGAAAACAATTCATTAAATAAATTCTGAGAATAAATTCAAAATGATAATTGTAAAAATCGGCGGCGGCAGGGAAATAAATACGGAAGGGATAATAAAAGATTTAAGCAGTCTTAATGATGAATTCATAATTATACACGGAGCAAATTATGTGAGGGATGAACTCGCATCACAACTTGGAAAACCAAAAACAGTATTGACATCCGTTACAGGCTACAGCAGTGTCTTCTCGGATAAGTCAGCGATTGATATTCTGATGATGGCATATTCCGGATTAAAGAATAAGAGAATAGTCGAGCTCTGCCAGCAGAACGGAATCAATGCTGTTGGTCTATCGGGAATTGACGGCAAGATGATAACAGGCAAGCGGAATCAGGGGATCAGAATTAAAGAAAATGACAAAGTTAAAATCGTCAGGGATTTTTCGGGAAAGCCGAAGGAAGTTAATGATAGACTGATTAAACTATTGATGTCAAACGGATACACACCTGTGCTGTGTGTCCCGATTTTGGATGAAAATAATTTTGCCGTGAGTTCCGAGAATGACGACATAGTGAATATTCTTCAAAAAAGTCTGAAGGCACAGAAAATTATTCAGCTCATCGAATCACCAGGCTTTCTTGAGAATAAAGATGATGAGAAGTCACTTGTAAAAAATATTTCAAAAGAGGAGTTAATTAAAAGAGAGGAAAGTGACGAAGGCAGAATGAAAAGGAAAATGCTTGCTTTGCGAAAATTGTTTGAAGACGGGGCGGCTGAGATTATTATAGCAGATGGCAGAACTGAAAATCCGGTGAAGGATGCACTTGCCGGAAAAGGAACGATCATAAAAATAAATAATTTTGAAAAATTACAAAACAATACAGGATAAATTTGAATTAAATGTTTTTCCAAAACGTGATATTCTGATCGTCGAAGGTAAAAATGATATACTGATAGACGATACAGGAAAAGAATATATTGACTGTGTCAGTGGAAATGGTGTGGCAAACATTGGTCATTCAAACGAAAAAATTACAAAAGCAATTTCAGAGCAGGCAGCGAAACTAATTACTTGTCCTGGAATATTTTACAATGACAGAAAAGCTGAATTACTCGAAAAGCTAATCAGCATTTCCCCGGAAAATCTTACTCGGGCATTTCTAAGTAATTCAGGAACGGAAGCAGTCGAAGCTGCTTTGAAATTTGCAAGATTCGTAACAGGTAAGACAGGATTTATTTGTGCCGCAAAAGCTTTTCACGGAAGAACTATGGGGTCATTAAGCGCGATAGGCAAACCTGAATATCGTGAAGGGTTCGGACCGCTTGTTCCCAGGTTTTCATTTGTTCCGTTTAATAATTTTGAAAAGCTCGAACAAAATGTAAATGATGATACCGCGGCAATATTGCTAGAAGTGATACAGGGTGAAGGCGGAATCAATATAGGAAGTGCGGAATATTTTTATAAGATAAGAAAATTATGTGTTGATAAAGGTATTATACTGATACTTGATGAAGTACAATCAGGATTTTGCAGGACCGGTAAAATGTTTGCATGCGAACACTTCGGACTTCAGCCTGATATTCTTTGTCTTGCAAAAGCGATCGCCGGAGGTATTCCGATGGGAGCAACGCTGTGTTCAGAGAAAATAAATATTCCTGTTGGTAAGCACGGAACGACATTCGGCGGAAATGCTCTTGCCTGTGCGGCATCGATCGCTGCAATAGACTTTATGATTGAAAATGATCTTGCAAAACAGGCAGAGGAAAAGGGAAAATATTTTCTTGAAAGAATAAAAAGGTCAGAACTTAAAATGGTAAGGGAAATAAGACAAATAGGATTAATGATTGGAATTGAGCTAAGAAAAAAACCAAGACGATATATTAACCGGCTAATGCAAGAAGGCATACTTACTTTACCCGGCGGAACAACAGTTATCAGGCTACTTCCGCCATTAACTATCGAATATAAAAATCTTGACAAAGTTACAGATGCTTTGGTAAAGGTACTGAATGAGGATCTTGAGTGAGAGTGGTGAATTGGAGGAGTTGTGAATATATGCAGCTTTTAATATAGATCAACAAATGTTCTTTTATCCGTGTGCATGATGATCGGCGGAAATGTAGAACCGTAATTTTCGTTTGGAGTTTGCGCATTTACCTGGCTGTCAGCTTCTCAAGAACTTTCTTCCCGTTTTCGTTATGGTTATTCAGCTCAACTGATTTTTTGTAATTTACTATTGCAAGTTCTTCATTCCCGGCCATTAAATATATTTCACCGAGACTGTCATAAGTATTGAATG
>JBDTLQ010000305.1:0-4488 GCA_039934715.1 Ignavibacteria bacterium
CAGAGTTCACATTCTGTAGGCGGGTTTTATTCCGCTTCACACCCGCCACTGCTTGTATGGATAGGTTACATTGTGACACTGGTTTCGGGAGTTAATCCTGTAATACTCAAGCTAATAATATTTGTTTTTTCGCTTTTGTGTGTTTTGCTGATCCTGCTGATCGGAAAAGATCTGTTCAGCTTATCAACGGGTTTCTATGCCGCTCTTATCTTCTGTAGCAGCATTGTCTTCACGGTTTTCTCGCAGAGATTTCAATTTGATATTCCCTATACTTTTTTTATCCTGCTTTCGTTCTATCTTGTCTTCCGTTACAATGACACAAAACATTTCAGGTTTATTATCTTAAGCGGCGCAGCTATGGGCTGCTGTCTTATGACCAAAATTCTAGTGGGATTTTATATTCCGATCGTACTCTTCATAAGCTATTTTTTTATAAAAGAAAAAGTAAGCTATAAGCTCAAAGATATTCTGGTACTAACTGCTATCGGGGTTGTTATCGCGCTGCCATGGCATCTTTACATGATTGACGTTTTCGGTAATGCGTTCACGGATTATTTTTTCAAATTTCATTTGTATGACCGCGCGATCCTTGGGGTCGAGATGAATGAAAAAAGCTCCGGGGTTTTTTATCATGTTAATTATCTTCTTTCAATCATCCCTTTCAGTGTGCTGGTATTTATTTCCTGTTTTGACAATATAAAAAATTTCAAAAATCTGTGCTGGCAAAAACTTTTCATGCTGGTCTGGTTCATAACAGGACTTGTAATAATTACTGTTTTCAAAACAAAACTGGAATCGTATATACTAATGATTCTGGTACCGGGATGCTTTCTGATAGTTGAATTTATAAAAGAGATAAACAATAAGAGTCTGATCACCAAATCTGCAATAATCCTTCTTACTATGTTTAACATTATTTGGTACGCAACTGAGAACATACGTCCGCAGCTCAAACAATATTTCACCCCGGGCAACAGGTTTCTGTCTTTGATCATGCTGCTTGTTCTTTGTATTTTACTTTATTATCCAAGCAGGTATCTAGCAAATAAAATTGAACTAAAAAAAACATATTATATATTTATATTGATTTTCTTTTTTGCGGCGAATATTTATTACTTGTTCAACGTTCCTCCGTGGGTAAACGGTTTTAAGCTATCGGGGATCAAAAATTATATCGATAAGAGCGGGAACAAAAAAATAATTTATGTAGCCAGCAATTTTCGTTTTAATCCTCAGTTAAGTTTTTATTTCAATCAGCCGGCGCCTGAGAGCCCCAATTCGGAATATAGCTTTCTGTTTACAGATACAAAAGAGGGTAGTGAAGTTGTCAGCGAAAAGCTTGAGCAGGCAATGAAAGAAAATTATTTTATTATTGTCGAAAAAGATCAGATCAACCGTTCCGGATACGATCCATCTGAATTGTTTATTCCTCCCGAAAGCAAGCTTATTCTTAAAGACAAAGGTTATGAATTATACGGAAAGAACAATGATTGAAGTATTGAAAACGGATGACATTGAAAATGAGATCGAATGGAAGGAGTTTCTCAGGAATCAGAACAATCTTTTCTTTGATCATAAATTCATTTCTTACAATGATGTCTTTGAAAAGAATATCAGATGGCATCATCTGAAATTTAAAGATAAAGAACTTAATAAGGTAGTAGCGGTAATGATTGGGTGCGAAATAAATTCCGGAAGTGATCTGACATATGTTTCCTGTGACGGGGTCAGCTTCGGAGGATTTCTCTGGAAAAAAAAGATCGACCTGCTTACATATCTTGACATCATAAACGAATTCAAAAAGTATCTCGGTAAAAATAATTTTAAATACTGCGTATTAAGAAACCCTCCGTTTCTTTACAACAAGGCAGCTAACGAAGAGACAGAATATGCACTGTTGAAATCCGGATTTACTGTAACTAATATTTCAATATCAAACATTATTGATCTTGAGGAATTTGAATTCAAAAAGATCTCTGAAACTAAAAAGCGGTCGATAAAAAAATCTTCAAAGGATATTACGGTTAAGATCATCGATGAAAAACCGGATAAGAGTAACTTCAGGGAATATTATAACATACTTCTTGAAAACCGCGAATTGAAAAATGTGAGCCCTACTCATTCATTTGATGAACTTATTTATCTTAAGAATAAACTAAAAGATGAGATCATACTCTTTGCCGCTTATATTGAATCTAAACTTGTCGCTATATGCGTTTTATTTTCAATCAACAAGGATATGATCCTGAATTTTTATCTGGCATGCGACGATAAGTTTAAGATGGAAGGTGTCTCCGAATATATTTTATATAAATCAATTGAGTGGTCGAAGGATAATGGTTATCGGTATTATGATATTGGAACGTCCGATACAGACGGCAAACTGATTGCAGGATTATTTGCCTTCAAGAAAAAATTTCTTGCAAATGGATTTCTAAGAAAGACCTACGAACTGAAAAATTTAACTAACGCAAAAGTTTGAAAATAAAAAACAAAAGGGTATTACTCACAGGCGGTGCGGGGTTTATCGGCAGCACACTGGCAGATCAACTTATAAAGGAAAACGAGATCCTTGTTTATGATAACTTTTCCCGCGACTCGATCAGTTATAAAAATATAAGATCAAAGAATCTTAAGATAGTTAAGGATGATGTTTTAAATGCCGGAGCATTAAAAAAACAATGCGAAGATTTCAAACCGCAGATAGTGATACATCTTGCTGCGATCGCCGGGATAGACACTGTCATTATAAATCCTGTGAAAACTCTCGACGTGAACATTAACGGGACTCTGAATTTACTTAAAGCTCTTGAAAAATATTCGCACCGCATGGAGAGGTTTCTGGATTTTTCAACGAGCGAAGTTCTCGGTGCTTACGCGTATAAGTCCAGTGAAAAATCAGATACAAATTTTGCTCCCGTAGGAGAAGGCAGATGGACGTATTCCATAAGTAAAGTTACCGGTGAACATCTTGTTCACAGTTACTATAAACAATTCGGCTATCCCGCAGTTACGATACGTCCGTTCAATATCTATGGACCGGGACAGGTAGGTGAGGGAGCGATGCAGATATTTATAAAGAATGTTGTCCGCAATAAAAATATCGAGATACATGGAGACGGTGATCAGATCCGCTCATGGTGCTACATTGATGATATGATACAGGGTATTGATAAATGTCTGATAAATAAAAAAGCGATCGGGCAAATATTTAACATAGGGAATCCTAAAGGTACAATTACAATATCTTCTCTTGCGGAAAAGATCCTGACCTTGTGCAAATCAAGATCTAAAATAGTTTATGTGCCGAAAAATTATGTTGATGTTGAGCTTAGAATACCAAGCATTGAAAAAGCGAAGGAGCTTCTCGGATTTATTCCAAAGATTGAACTGAACGAAGGGATAGTCAGAACTTATGAGTGGTATAAAAAAAATCTTTAATTACGGAAAGTCAAATGATCCGTTGATATTTTTTTTGAGTTCAATCACTTTTATAACTGCGTCTAAATTCAGCTTCCCATAGATATGCGGAAATTCAAACCCGGTATCATACAGATCCTCACGGATAATTTCCGGAATGACCTTGTCCTCATCAATGCACAATACAAGGAGTTCGTAGTGGTCTTTGAAAAATCTGTTTGCTGATTCTTTTACCTTCTCCAATGGCGAGCAATGGATGAAACCCTCTTCATTTAAAGTTGGGGTTTCATATTCATTTTTTTTCAAAGCACTTTTCCAATGCTTTTTATGAGTAATATGATATATCAATTTATTACATTTTGTCAGATACAAAAATAATACTCTCACAATTCAAAATCCCTTTTATATTTTATCTCTCGTTCTAAATAAATAATTTAATTTCAACTAAAATATTTTATTGCCTTTAAAAATCCTACACATTGCTCCTCAGAATTTTGCAGGGATGCCGTATGATTTCGTCAGGATGCATAAAAACTATGGATTCGATTCAAAGCTCATCACACTTTTTAAGAACACCATCAACTTTGAAGAGGATATATGCCTCAGTTTCAATTTGCCCACAGGTAAAGGCGCGAAGGTGTGGCGTGATTCCAAAATAGTTGAAACTACTTCCCCGAAACTTAAATATAATCAGCCCAAAAACGTACTCGAGAAGTTTTATTTTGCAGTGAGAGACGAAAAAAACAAAAGCAGGATCAACGCGGCAATAAAGGAATATGATCTTTTTAATTACGACATTTATCATTTCGACGGAGGGATGGATCTCTTCAGAGATCTGAGGTTTGCAAAGGAGTTAAAGAAGAGAAAAAAAAAGATCGTCACATGTTATTACGGCAGTGATCTCAGGACAAGAGGTATATTCAAAGAACTTGATGAAATGAGTGATCTGAATCTGACGGTTGAGTTTGATCATCTGCAGCTTCATAAAAATATTAACTATATTTTTTTTCCGTTTGATGTGAGAGAATATAAAATCAGTAAAAAAAATAATAAGAAAATAAAGATCAT
>JBDTLQ010000306.1:0-4478 GCA_039934715.1 Ignavibacteria bacterium
TGGGTATTGAAATATTAGATCATCTTATTATTTCACAAACATCTTATTTATCATTTAAAGAAAAATATTTAATCTGAAAGGAGTCCGAATATGGACAACAAAGAAGTTCTTTCTCAAGAAGATGAAGAGTTCTTAGATTCTCTCTTTAAACAATCCGAGTATGTATGTGCAAGCTGTCTTTCACAAACTGATGTTGATGAAGATCAGACACATACGTATTGTGAATTTTGCGAAGCCTATACAGAAGTAAAGGAAAGAGACAAAGCATGATTTCATTTCTCAATAACTCAAAACATACACTTCTAAAACATTCAAGTATTCATTTCGAAAGCTGTGTAACACAGCAAAGCCATTCTATGTGAGTGGCTTTTTGATAGCTAACACAATAGTTATTTTCAATTTTCTTCAATCCTATCGAGAAAAATTTCTCCAATAGTGTTTCTGTCTCTTCCTGAATAATATGTTGCGTTAAATGTTTCCTTTGCCTTATCAAATGTATGTTCGCAAGTTCCGTAATGCATATGCATAGTAGGCGTTGAAGTAGTTATACCAGGGTCATTCTGATATGAATAAATTAAAACCGGGTCACATTTCTTGTGCATTAATACCGAAGCAATAATACTACAGGATTTGGAAGTTTCTGTTACTTGGGTAATTAGAATTTGAGTCCAGCTTTGCTTTACTGTTAACTTCACAGAGAGTTTTGCATTAAACTCGTCATAAGAGCTTTTCAAAAAACCCTCATAATTTCCATTCAAGTTTGGTGTCTTAATAATATTAATCTTAATAAAAACTTTCCAAAGGTAATTATTAAAAATCCAAAATAGAAATGTAAAAATTAAAAATGGTGATGGTGCTTCCAAGTACCATGGAAATTCTTGTATCAATAATTGAATAAGATACATTATCCCGATACTTGCTAATGCAATAAAAAACAGGATTGACACACGCTCATTGGAATCAATTGAATAGTTATGCATTTAATTATTGTAATTATTCCAAAAAGTTATAATATCTGCATTGAAATTCCTTGCACTTTGAATATCCCATTGCTCCTCTGATTCTCCAAATAAATTAAATTGCTCATGTTGGCAGAGGAATTGTTTTAAACTTTCATCAGGTAATAATCTGATATGTTCTAATATGTTATAAACACATTTGAAATAGGTATTTTCAAATAATGAATTGGGAATATTATAAATTAAACATTGAATATAGTAAGAGGGTCCCTTTGCATTGGCTTGCCTTCTTAAGTTTTTAAAAATCCGAACGACTGGTTTAAACATTCCATTAGTATCTTTGCTCTTTTGGCATCCGTTGTCATAGACTAGGTCTGGGTAGTTTATAATTTGTCTGTTGGGGGAATCGTTTGTAAAAAAATGTACTCCTTCAATATATGAGTTTTCTTCTAAAGCATAATATTCTCTATGTTGACAGGCAACAATTACATCAGCAGTGAGCCTACTATCATTTGCTTTTATTTTGATACATTTAGATTCAACAGATACATTTTGCTCCCCAAAATATTCTTGTAAAGCATGTATAACATCTTTTCTATATTCATCATGATGGTATTCTGCAGGATATAGATTTAATACTTTCTTTTGTTCGTGATTCAAATTATTGAAAAAAGTTTTGTTGAGCTGAATCACTACATCTACATCACTTTCGCCTCTAATATTAGTATCATTTTTATATGAGCCTTGAAGGTAAACTTTATAGTCGGATGTCGGAAAATGTTCGTAATTATTTAGAGCATTTTTCACGGAATCGGCGGTATCTTTTGATTTTGCTATTGCACCTTGATGTGACCAAATTTCTAATTGTTCTTCCGAGATAGACATATTTGTTTTTCATGAAAAATATTAGCTTTAACTTGAATAAACAATTTATAAATGTTTTAGTTGAGTAAGTTGCGTATCAACTTTAGCTTATTTTAGAATTTTATAAAGTATATCGTTTTGAATTACCTTTTGTAAACCATTGTAAAAGTTTAGTAGTGTTTAAAAGAATTTAGTCATTTACTCGCCTGATTTTAATTTTAGCAACAGCCCTTCTTCAGTCGAGGTAGTATTTGCTTGCAAATCTCCACCTATGACTTCGGCGAGGCTCCCGTTGCTTTTTTCGTTAGAGGCGAGTATGGCAGATTGCCTTTATTTATTTTATTACTGCCTGATAACAATATATCATATGTTAGTTGTAAAGAAGAGAAGTAAAAGAATTTAAGGAAGAAGTTTGCAAGTGGCTACGAAAGCACGGTGTACAGTTAGAGCATTTAATTATAGAAAGTCACACTGCAATAGATGGATATGTTATTTGTTGGAATGAAGCCATTAAGGAACATGGGGTTTTTAATAAGGATTCCTGGAATGAGTATTTAGGTCACTGCTATGAGAGCATTAGAAAAGCGGACTTAAGAACATTAAGAAGAAGAAATTAAGGGTATTTTAGGGTGGTTTTAGTGAAGCAAGTAGTTAAGAATTTATGTGCTACGGTATATTAAGACGTAAATATTATGATGCTAAAAATTGAGGCCTAGAATAGTTACTGATGTGTGTAGATGAAAGGGAGAGGCATAATTTGAATGAGGTGATTAAATAAGTTATTAGATTAAGTATTGAGAGAGTAATTAAGTATTGAATTTATAGTATTTCCCGATGCCCACCCGTTTTAGCCTATCATACACTTTCACTGCATTGTCAAGCCACAGGGGCTATGACAAACGCTCAAGGTATGATATTGCTTACGCCATTAATCGGGAGCGTAAATTTTTGTTAAGTTCCTTATTTTATTGAATGTATACATTTGAGAACGTAAAATTTTATTGTACTTAAATTTTAAAGAAAGAATTAGTAATTTAGTCAGTTAACAGATTACAACTTTAAAATTTCCAAAAAAGGAGAGCAAAATATTGAAATCTCTTCTACGCTACGAAGCCCTCGAAATATTCAAAACCCTTGATAAAAAAGAATTTTCAGACTTCCAACAATTCCTTAAAGTCGGACCATATTTAAACAATATTGGAGACAAATTTTCATTCAGACAAAGCATCCAGCGTAAAAAACAAAGCGTAAAACTTACCAAGTTTTTTACGCTCCTTAAACAGTTTTATCCAGAATTCACAGATTTAACCAATGCTTATTTGATTAAAAAGATGCATGCACAAAGTATTTCCAGTATTAAAAAGTACTTCATGAATTTGAAAATAATGTGTGACCATTTTCTTGTGTTAAAGAAAATTGCGACAGATAAATACTATTATGACGAAGCATTGCTGTATCAATATCAGGAGAGATCTTTGACAAGGCTTTTTGATTTAAAGCATAAGACGGTAGCAAAGAATCTGGAAGCATGCCGATCATATAACGTAAAAGATTTTTTAATGAAGTTTAGCATCGGGCTCATAGATTTTATGAGGCAAGTACCGGAGATTAAGGTCAAAAAGAGCACTGACATGAAAAGAGCTGTTGAATTACAAATTGGTCCTTCATTTAATCTTCTGTTTTATTTTGTATTTGACTCAATCACTGTGATCGTAAATTTAATTGGCAATGCTAACTCTACTAATCTTAACTTAGAGAAAAATGAGTTCTATTCATTATTTAAAAAATTGTTTCCTGATAAGATTCTTGAAGATATCATCGCAAAAGCGATTCAATTAAATCCAGATAAGACCACAAAAAAAATCATTGAATTGTATTGGCTTAATTATTTGTTTCGAACGTGCAAGGGGAAAGAGGCTGGCAGTTATTTTAAACAGTATATTGATATTCTTGAAGTAATCGACAATAAATTAAGTATCAATGAAAGATATGATATGTACAATGAAATGGCGTTTGGTTTTTGGTTAACTATGAAATATCCGGAATTCGAAGACGAAGAATTTAGATTTTATGATCTGTATTTAAAAAATAAGGCATATAAAGCATCAGGTAAAGATAGAATGAATTTAGTTGAATTCAAAAATTTAATACTTCGAGGAGATAACTCATGGCGCTATGATTGGACAACTAACGTCATGAAAAACCATATTCATGAACTTGATGAAGACTATCAAGTCATCCTTACATATTATCGTAATGCAAGTCTGTATTTTTATCGAGACAAAAATTTTCAAAGAGCAGCTGAAATAATACTAAAAATCCAAAAGAAAGGAAATCACTTTCTGACGAGGGACATACTCCACCTTCAAGTTTTAATCTATTATGAATTAGAATACTTTGATTCAGCATTAACGACGTTAGATTCCTTACGGAAATACCTTGTTAATCAAAATGTTGGAGCTGCAACGGCTATTCCAATTAAAAAGTTTATAACATGCATCCGAACATTAATTAGAAATAATATTAATCATACTGATTCCTTTGAAAGTATAGAACCTATAATTTATGGAGAAGGAATTGTTGGCTCAAAGCTATGGCTCCGTGAAAAAGTTATCGAACAGAAAGCAAAACTTCTTACAAGAAATAGAAAGCCTC
>JBDTLQ010000307.1:0-4467 GCA_039934715.1 Ignavibacteria bacterium
AAAATAAAATTGCAAATAAAAACGATAAAAATTTTGGGGGATAAAAATTGTTTTGGGGTTATTACTTTTGGGGATTAAATGTAGTTTTTTATTTGTTTGGCTTCAATTTAATAATGAACCAATAAAATTATTTAATTTTGTATTTTACAATTTGAATGCCATAATAATCTGTTATTGCTTTAGAGAGTCATTACTTTAGTTTGAAAAAATTTTGTCGCAATCCCCCCCGTAGATTGTCCGCTTACCCATGCAGAAGTATGAATTAATATATGTATTTTTGAAATAAACCAATTAATAAAAAATTAAATGATCAAAAACTTTCTTAACAATCACAAAGATCTTGGAATATTAGTTTTAAGGTTAGGTATCGGCATACCGTTTATTTTAGTCTATGGTTTATTTAAAGTTGAAAGCGGTCCGGACATGTGGACGCAGATCGGTTCAGCAATGGGCAATCTTGGAATAACATTTTTTCCGACGTTTTGGGGAGTCATGGCGGCTATGAGTGAATTTATCGGAGGCATTCTTCTTGTTCTTGGTTTATTTGTCCGGCCCGCGGCATTATTCATGTCTATAACGATGAGCGTTGCGGCTATACAGCATTTTTCAATTCAGGATCAATGGTACAATGTCGTGACACCCTTGGAAATGCTCTCGGTGTTTATCGCTATCATTTTTTTGAGCGCGGGAAAGTACAGCCTAGATCATTTATTTTTTGGAAAACGCGGAAAACGAAACCGGAGATAATTGGCAGATCGGAGAACTTACAGGAGCCGAATGGATTTACCTTTGATATTAATCATACTCAAAGACATATTCACCAGTTAAAAAATATTCATGAAAAATTAAAACTTAAAAATTAAATAAAACATATCACAATAATTCAAAAAACTAAAGGAGACATTCAAATGAAAAATGAAAAAAAAGTCCGTGCTCAATATGTAGACGGATTTCTCTTATCAGTACCCAAAAGAAAATTGCCGGCATACCGTCTGATGTCGCAAAAAGCCGGGAAGATCTGGCTCGAATACGGCGCTCTTGATTATGTGGAATGTGTAGGTGATGACATGGAGGGCGAATTCGGCATTTCTTTTATCGCACGGGTTAAATCGAAAAGAGGTGAAGTGCCTGTTTTTTCATGGATCACATATAAATCCAAATCCGACCGCGATAAAGTTAATGGAAAAGTGATGAAAGATCCTCGTCTTGCAAAAATGATGGACCCTAAGAAAATGCCGTTTGATCCAAAGCTGATGACATACGGAGGTTTTAAAGTTTTGGTCAATCTCTGAATGTAATTTTAAAGACAGGCTTAGGCATAATAATTGAACTTATGATTAAAGAAGTTTTAAACAGGAAATGTATAAAGCACTTTTTTTAAATTGCTCTTTAAAAGAAGACATAAAATAAAAGGAGACATAAAATGTTAAAAGAAAACAAAGCGTTTAGCAGCTTCTCAGCTAAAAATATTGAGGAAGAAAAAGATTTTTATGGCAAAACCCTCGGACTCAAGGTCACGAAAGGGATGGAAGGAATTTTGACACTGCATCTTGCCGGAGGAAATGATGTTATCATTTATCCAAAAGAAAATCATACTCCCGCGACTTATACTGTCCTGAACTTTTCAGTTGACAACATTGACAAAACTGTCGATGAGCTGACTAATAAAGGAATTAAGATGGAGAAGTACAACACTGATGAGATCAAGACTGATGAAAAAGGGATCATGCGGGGCAACGGACCTACCATCGCCTGGTTCAAAGATCCTTCAGGAAATATCTTATCTGTAATTGATGG
The DNA here is from genome assembly GCA_039934715.1 of Ignavibacteria bacterium. Lineage (GTDB taxonomy): Bacteria > Bacteroidota > Ignavibacteria > Tepidaquicellales > Tepidaquicellaceae > JAGPCH01. The sequence goes on from JBDTLQ010000307.1 coordinate 1,798, forward strand.
AATGTAAATAAAAGCTTACACATAAATGCAGGGATTAATTATAGAGATTCGCTGCATTTTTCCGTGTGGAGATTTTACTTTTTTTTCTCACCGAGAGAAAACCAGTTACCGGAATCATCTTTAAATACAGCTTCGTAAGCATAAAATTCTTTTGTCGGTGGTTTCGTGAATTCAACTCCCTTTGACTTAAGCTCTTCGTAAGTTGCATTCAGATCGTCACACTCCCAGACAGCGAAGCCAAAAGATCCCTTCTTAACAAGATTTCTCATTTGCTCAGCCGTTTCCTTATTAAACCCCATCCCTTCTTTAATGGGATTCAAAATAATTTCAAGATCAGGTTGTCCCGGTGGGGTGATCGTGAGCCAACGCAAATCGGGTCCCATAGGAGCGTCGGTGTGAACTTTAAAACCTAATTTGTTTACATAAAAATTTAAAGCGCTGTCCTGATCAAGAACATACAGGCAGGCATGGCTCATTTTTGTCATCATTATGTTTTAATTGTTTAATTTATGATCAAACAAAAATATTAAAACTATTTTACAATCCCTTCTTCAAAATTGCGGTTTTACGTCCAGCCGTGTTTATGTGAAAAGCATCCGGGGATAAAACTTACCGGTTCTTTTAAAATCTGTAAATTTATTTTTTGTCTACTGATAAAATATTCGGATGGAGTAATGCCAATATATCGTTTAAACAATCCGCTGAAAGAGCTCGGGCTTTCAAATCCCACATCAAAACATGCTTTGGAAACCGGTACACCTTTGTTCATCAGCTCCATTGCTTTTTCAATTCTTACAGATTTTAAATACTGATGAGGAGTTTTTCCATAGATCTTTTTAAAGAGACGAATGAAATGGAATTTAGAAAAGATGGCTTCGTGAGAAATGTTATTGAGATTTATGTTTTCAGAATAATTCCCATCGATAAATAATTTTGCCAGTACTATTCTTTTATAAAGATATTGTTTCGGATACTGCATGTCTGAGGTTTGTTTGCCCGGATCAATTTTAAATAATATCTGATTAATAATTATTATTGTCCATGGAAATATTGAAGAAGTATGAGCACAAATAAGCACACATAAAAACCTGAATCCCTGCGACAAACTTTATTCAGATCCATGATGCACAAAAAAAAGGGAATTCAAATAGAACTATTTATTTACTTTCTGCCATATCAATCATGAAACAATAAATCTTGTTGGCCAGATCAATATCTGAATTAGTGCGTCCCATTTTTAAAAGTAAACCTTCTTTTGAAAAAAAAATGAAAGTATTTTTTTTATTTTCAAAATGGATCTGATCAACTGTACTATTGTATGTGACATCATAAACATTTTCAGGATGTTTGGATGGACGTTTGATCCCGTCATCGATCCATTCCGGGTCCGGCGGATATTCAACATAAAATTTCCCCATTCCTGAAGTCGCTATACGGTCAGCAATGTATTTTTTGAGCATTGAAAAACTAGCAGGTGTATAACAATCTTTCGAATTTATCTTACCGGAATTCTCCTGTGTCTTGCAGGAAGAAAGAATAATTAAAAAAAGTAAACCGCTGTAAATTTTTTTCATTTTATTTAATTTAAAATCAAATTCAGAGCTTAACACTCTTACCGCTCGACGTTATTAATTTTTCTAACCTTTTCAATCTTGTTTCTTCCTGCTTTGCACTCATAACCCATCCTGACATCAGCCTCTGATAATATGGTGCCTGTAGATTAAAGAACTTCCATGCTTTCTTGTTTGTCATGAACTGTTTCTTAAATATTGCCGATAATTTAACCGGTTCATTTTCATAACTATAGACTGCCGAGCGGTGCAATTCTCTTTTTTCATAACTTGCCAGTCCGGCAGGATGCATAAGACCTTTTTTCTTAAGCTCTTCAACCTTATTAATATTAATAGCGCTCCAGTTACTTTTTTCTCTTCGCGGAGTGAACCGGTTGCTGTAGCTGATATCATCAATACTCTTGCGAATGCCGTCTATCCAGCCAAAGCATAACGCTTCATCAACCGATTCGGACCATGTCATGCTTGGTTTGCCGCTTCCGACCTTATAAAAGCCAACGACTATTTCAGTTTCCTTTTTGTGAAACTTCTTCAGCCACTTTCGGAAATCGGATTGCTTTGGGAAAAATTTTGGCGACATGTAATGGTTAATTAGCTGCAATATAAAAATTTCATTCAAAAATAAAACTCATATAAACTCTTTAAATTTTTTATTACAAAACTCTATGACAATTGACTGCAAATATGCCATGCTGTCTTGTGGTTTAAATTCTCTGGGGTTTATGTTTTTTCAAAAGAGAGTTAATCTTTTTTAAACTCATTAATTTCTTTAAGAAATTCCATTGCTTTAGTGGCCTGTTCTCCCCCTGCATTCTTGATAAAAAATCTTACCCATCTTTTGTTTATGTTTTTATAAGAAACTTGTATAAACATCCAGACCGCGAGAGGTAAAGAGATCGCGGAGAATATCAGCTGACTGATCCACCACCATGTATCACCAAAATTATAAATATTAATATTAAAGAAAAGTTTAAATCCGATTATGAGGAAAGTTAACCAGATGGGCACTACAAGAAATGACAGGCGGAAATAATTCAGTATGCTTGTCTGCAGCCTGGAAAGTTTTTCCTGTATATATATTACATTTTCACTATAACTG
>JBDTLQ010000308.1:0-4441 GCA_039934715.1 Ignavibacteria bacterium
TTGTTTTTATCAATGTAAAGAGAAGGAGATGAACTCCATGAATAATAATTTGAGTCAAGCTGTAGAGGCCAAGTCCCGGGAAAAATATTTCCATTTTCTCTGAATACTGTAACTGCTCCGGAATCAACAAGATTATTTACTATTCGGAAAGATGTTGTTATGATTTCGGATAACCCATCATTATCGATGTCCCCAATTGCCGGATTATATCCTGCCTTACCTGCAATGTGCCGGGGCCAACCTGGTCTTATACTTCCGTCATAATTAAATACACAAACCTCTCCGACTTTGCTTACAATAATTTCTAGCTTTCCATCATTATCTAGATCATACAAGCTTAACGACTTTGGAGGATCTATTGTACCGTCGCTGTAAGTTATTGGAAATCCCATTAAGCTATTACCAAACCTGTCTATTATATCAATACTGTTTGTATATCTTAAAGCAATATCGAGAAAACCGTCACCATTCACATCTCCGGAAGAAATATCGAGAGGGTAATCATCCATACCTTTTGGAAATCCAGGATAGTTAGTGCCGAAACTATTTATAACATACAATTCACCAAGTGGTGAAGCCCCACCATTATAATCCAGAACATAAAAAATTATTTCTTTTTGACCGTCCTTTTCAAGATCAGTAATAAGTGGTATTCCTGGTTTTCTAAATGGCGCACGAAGTGAGTCAACTTTTAAAGCTTCGATATAGAAAAAAGGTGTTTGCGGACAAGCATCGTAAGTATATACCAGTATAATAAATAAAAAAATAAATGTTTTTTTCATGATATGATTTTTTTTATCAAATGGCAGAATAAATCGAACTATTTTTGCTTTTAAAATGTCGAACCCAGCGTAATTGATACATCAGTAGCGGCTCCTGAATATAAGAAGGTTGTCCGGCCATTCATTCGGTGACTTGGGATTGAAACATACCATGCTTTTAACAGATACTTTCCCTCGGCATGAGTCCATGAAAAAACTACTTTACCATCATTTCCGGTAATCCCGCTTTCAATAATATTATTATTTGAATCAAAGATCGCTACTTCAACATTTGGTTGTACAGATAAACCATCTGCTTGATAAACAGTTACCTGAAATTTTGGGTATGGATTTGCTCTGGTCTGAGAAACAACTTCTTTATTGATTATCAGCAGTGTAAATACTCCAGCAATAATTATTGCAGGTAAAGATAATTTTTTTTTCATTTTAAAATTTTTCTTATTCAAAAATTTTCTGTAACATCTGAACTTCGTTTATGTAGTAAAACAAAAAGTTCAGATTCAAAATTTGTTGTGTTGTAGTTTAAGTCCTTTACTAAACTTAGTTTATTGTATTAACTATAGCAACAGTTTCATAAATGATTTATTATTCCAAAGAAATTACTTTTTTGAATTTAATAGCGAGACTACTTCGGGAAGAATCAATGACACGTGGCTCAAAATAAGGAATCGGAATCTGTGAATACACCACTTTTTGTATTATTAAAACCAGATTGAAAGCGCATACCAAAATCTTACTCATAGAATTTTTGAGTACAATATAAATAATTTTTTTTAATAAACAGGTCCCGGATTTACGTTCTCATCTAGTATAGCTTGATAAAAACAAGTTAGACGAACTGCCATTTAAGGATTGGATAAGAAATTGTCTTTTGAAACTGGAGAATAAATAATGTTTAAACTAATGTGGATTTCAAGACAACCGGCTCTTCAATTAGCTCAGGGGCAGTACCATCCAGCGGAACAATGTAGGCATTGATAGAATCCTTTTCTTTGTCGCGGCGTGTGCGCCACTTTCTCGCGGCTTTTTCAATTTTTACAGGATAAATGGTTAGGGTTCCGTCCCCGGAAATGTGAAGCCGCAGAAAATTTTTGTAGTCCTGAATTCTGATCGCAGAAAATGATTCTTCATTGTGCCTTCCAAAGAAATACTGAGAGATAAAAAAATAAATGCCCATGATTGTAGAACCTATGACCCATCCAGCAACAAAAATAAAAGCTATTGAAAATAAAAATCCCGCGAAGCTGTCATTTCTGAAAATAATTGATGTCAGGAAAATTGCTCCCCAGCCGATGTAAAAAACACTTATCAGATGTGCTGAGGCATGGAGCAGTCCTCCCGTCCATTTATAGATCCTTGAATGCGTATCGGTAAAAAAAATAAATAACCCGAATATAAATATTATCCACATGGCAGCGACAGGACTGTTCTTAAACGCGCGGGCTGTGAATTCAAGAGTGTCGAGTATGCCTGTAGGATTTTTGTATTCCACCGCGGCGCCAACCATCCAGGCGGTGACCAGATAAAGTATGGCCGTCAGGATCCCGAAGCTCGGATTTAAAAATAAAAACAACAGATCCCTTAATGTTAGTCTCTTAGACGTTTTTATATCGGGATAACTTTCTCTTAATGCAAAACGTCTTCTGGATTTTTTATTAAGACCATATGTTTCGGAGATCATAGACACATCGATGTCGTGAGTCGGATGAAGGAATGCTCCTCCGCCGCCGGCTGTTATCTTCTGAACTTTTGATTGTGGATCGGCAGGTCTGTCTTCCTCGTGCCTTCTGTAGTGGTGATAATCTCCCGCAAGAAATACTTTTACGATGATATTTTTTTTGCTGAGAATTTCATTCTGAAGATAAAGCAGGTCGCTCTCATCATACAGCGCGCCGAATTGTTTATACTTGTGCGCATAGATCCAGTTGGGCTGCGAGATGCATAGTATTACCTTGTCGCCTTCATTCATATGCTTGTCACAGATCCTTCGGAAGTATTCTATCTGAGGAGTGTCAAGATCCGATTGAAGCTGGCCGTCAGATCCCAGGAGCCACCAGTTGGAAGGCAGTTTCAGAGCGAAGTAACTTCTCCGCTGGCGTGTATGCCGTCCCGCGAAATTCCTGTCAAGATCCGAATAGAATATTCTTGAAAATGCAGCAAGCCCGTCATACCAGTCATGATTGCCGGGGATCGCAAAGACATGAGGTTTTCTTTCAGGCTTATCATCTCCAAACGCTGCTTCGTAAGGATCTATTAATCTTTCCTGATAATTTTTTTTGCTGGGAGTAGGATAAACCTCATCTCCGCCGAAGATAAGAACTTCTCCCCTTTTTGTCGGATAGGTCTTGCCGTTAAATTTAAGATCAAGTTCCGGGCTCGATGCATAGTAGGCTACAGAATAGGTCGGATTCCATCCGTCACCTGTATCGGAAATGTAATCGATCCACATTTCTTTTCTCGGATTGATCCTGTCAGCCACGATCCGTTCTTCAACCTCATTGTAATAATTACTGTAATCGAAATATTCCTTCTTGCTGGAAGCAAGTGCCTGCAATAATCTTTTATCGGATTGCTCTCCGATAATAGTTGAAAAAACTATTTTAATACCTGTATTGATAAGCTGAGACGGGTCAAACCATTTTACCATCGGCATGCGCCGGATCAGTTTAGGATTCATTTTCAGAAGGGAGACAATTTTGAATGCTGCAAAATAATCAATGATGTTTATAAGTTCAACGAAAGACAGTATGGAAGTAAATTTAAGTTGAGAAGGTCATTCGGCAGATCATGAGGGAATGGGGCACAAATTTAAATTGAGCGGTCATACTAATCAAAAGAAAAGAATTTTATAATTGTGGCAAAAAATAAATTCAACTGATATTTGAAAATAGATAGAAACTATATTAATACATTTGTAATTTACATCAACAATAAATTTAAAAATATCATGAGCATTTTTTTTAAAGCGCGAAGCGGAAGATTTTCAATCTCGGTCGGATTATTATTGATAAGACTTACACTTGGTTCATTATTCCTGTTTGCCGGAGCAAGAAAAGTTCTTGATCTTCAGGAATTCATCAGGTCAGTGCAGGCATCCGGACAGATGAATGACACGCTCGCATTCATACTCGCGTTCGTACTTCCGTTTATGGAAATGATCTTCGGTGCTTTTTTTATAATTGGTCTGTTTACTCCGGTCGCGAGTTTTTTTATAGCATGCATGACAATAAGTTTCCTGATCATGCTGGGAGCGGGTAACAGTGAATTGCCGTTCAGCTATAATTTTATTTTCCTCGCATGCTCGATCGCGACTATGTTCACGGGAGCAGGTCTTATTTCTTTCGATGCATTGCTTGACAGGAAAAAGGAGCCGAAAAAAGTTGACATAAATATTACTGAGCCTAAACCGCGCCCGGCAACTATAATAATTGAAAAGGTAAATGAGAAGGATGCTGTGTTTGTAGATGAAAAGGATCTGAAAGATGTGGCAAAGGGTGAGGATGTAAGCGGGTGAAGCCTTCTAGTTAAAAGTTAAAAGTTGAAAGTTAAAAGTATGCGAAGAAACTTTGTACCTTCAACTTTGTACCTTCAACTTTGAACCTTCAACTTTGAACCTTTAACTTTGAACCTTTAACTTTGAACCTTTAACTTTGAACCTT
>JBDTLQ010000309.1:0-4422 GCA_039934715.1 Ignavibacteria bacterium
AAATATTCTTCCCGGAATTATGAAAATTACTGCTGATCACTTTCATCATCCCGCGAATAAGACTTGTGCGGAGAGAATTCATATCCGCCGTAACCGAATTTAAAAGCCTTATTAACTTTTCACCCGGCTCCGTGATTTTTCTCCCGTCTTCGAGCGAACTCGTAACCACCTGATTAAAACCTCTTCCGATGAAGTGAGAAGTTATCTCCTTAATTTTATCAGTATTTGAATTTGCAGCAGCCTGTGTACTCAGGGCATTTACATTGAAATAAGTATTGCCTTCAATATTGTCATATCCGTATAATCTCGCAACCTCTTCGATCAGATCAACTTCCCGCTGTAGATCAAGCCGTCTGAATTCAGGGATATTAAAGATCAGCATCTCATTCTCTTTCCTCAGAAATTTTATTTCAATTTTTTCAAGAAGCTTTATGAGATCTTCATCATTCAGCTCAAGCCCGATAAGTTTGTTGGCACTGTATAATCTTACACCGACTTCGAGGTCTTTAAATTTTTCAGGATAGACATCATACAGATCCTTTGAAACTTTACCGCCGGCAAGCTCCTGAATAAGCTGCGCAGCTCTGAGGGACGCATACTGAACCATATTAATATCCACGCCTCTTTCGAATCTCTGTGAAGCGTCTGTCTGAAGACCGAGACGTTTGGAATTCTTTCTTACTGATACCGGATCAAAATAAGCTGACTCAATAAATACATTTTTTGTTTCATCTGTGATCTCCGAATACTTGCCGCCCATTATTCCCGCGATACCTGAATATCCTTCCTTATCGCAGACCATCAACGAATCTGAATTCAAAATTCTTTCTTTAGAATCAAGCGTAATGAATTTAGCTTTATCCTTCGCAGTCTTTATGATGATTTCTTTTCCTCTGATCTTATCATAATCAAACGCGTGCAGAGGCTGTCCCGTCTCAAACATTACAAAGTTGGTAATGTCTACAATATTATTTTTAGGTCTCAGACCTATTGCGGTCAATCTTTTCTTAAGCCACTCGGGAGATTCTTTGATCTCGATGTTTTGAATAACTCTACCCGTAAATCTTTTACACAATTCAGGATCATCAATGGTAATTTTTACCAGTTCATTTGTAGGAGTTTCACTTTCAATGATCTTAATTTCAGGAATGGAAATCTTTTTATCATAAAGTGCAGCAATTTCTCTTGCAACACCGATATGTGAGAACAGGTCTCCCCGGTTTGGTGTGATTCCTATTTCAAATATTATATCATTTGCCTTAAAATGGCCGGCAAAACTTTCACCGACTTTCGCAGCCTGATCTAAAACCAATATGCCGTCATGATCATCCGAAATATTTAATTCTTTTCCGGAGCATATCATCCCTTCAGATAACTCACCGCGAATCTTTGATCTCTTTATTTCAAATCCTCCGTTAGGAATGATCCCGCCTATCATTGCAACGCAGACCTTTTGTCCTTTTTCGACATTAGGCGCTCCGCATACTATGCTGAGAACAGCAACTCCGGTATTCACTTTACAAAGACTGAGCTTATCCGCGTTAGGATGCTTTTCCTTTTCGATAACTTCCCCGACAACAAATTTATCCAACGCCTTACCCTGATCTTCCAGGCCTTCAATATCAAGACCTGTGGATATCATTTTGCCGGACAACTCTTCAATCGATCCTGTCTCAATACCGGGAATGTATTCCTTCAGCCAGTTTAAACTAATTTTCATAAGTGCAAATATACTTATTTGTGTTTGCACATTAAATAGAATAATTGGTTGATCAGTTGATTGGTTGATTGGTTAATTGGTTAATTGGTTGATTGGTTGATCAGTTGATTAGTTAATTGGTTGATCAGTTGAATGGTTAATTGGTTAATTGGTTGATTGTTTAATTAGTTGACTAGATAATTAGTTGACTGGTTGATTAGTTGATTAGTTGATTAGTTGATTGGTTGATTAGTTGATTGGTTGATTGGTTGATTGGATAATTCTTAAATCAACTATCAACTATAAACTATCAACTATCAACTATTTCAAGCCGACTTGTTAAACACCTCATCAAGCTGAAGGAACTTCTCATTGATCCATTCTTTGAAGGGAATATCGTTGGTAAGATTTTTTTTGATGACGTATTTTGTCATCGGTTTTCTTGAGGTCTTATACATTATCATTTTTTGTATTACCAGAATAAAATTTTTATTTCTCTTCTTTACTGCATCGGTGAGTATCTCATTGTTCGACAAAAAGTGTTTATATGTATCTATAAGTGACAAGGCGTTTTCGAAAAGCGCAAGCTCATAGTATGTCATAAGCAAAAGATTTTTCAGATCCACTTTAAGTATGAAATGATTGAGCTCCAGCTTGTTCAGGTTCCGCAGTGTCTCGTCAAATTTTTTCCGGTGAAAGTAATAAACTGCCAGGCTGTAATGATACATGTTCATTTTTCTGTCAGGGTGCAGTTCTTTATAATATTTTTTTATAAAGTTAAGGACCCATTTATATTTTTTCAGATCAAGACCAAGATTTAGTATAATGCGGAAAAGTTCAACAGGCATGTAATCGCTTACAGTGGTTTTGTAATAACCTTTAAGCAGCATGTATTTATAAGTATTGAACAGCTCAAAATCAAAATCAAGCCCGTTTTGCTTTGAGGTTTTGTTCATTTTGCAATATTGAATGATCCTTCCGAAATGAAACTGAACATCTTCACCGCTGAGTAAATGAATATTTTTTAAAAGCAGCCTCTTATAATTAACATAATTTAATTCGTTTTCAAAGTCCGAGATTACCCGGTACAGCAATAAGTGCAGTTCAAACACAATTGCTCCCGCCCTGTCGTTTGTTTCTTTAATTAGAAATTCCACCAGGTTTTCAAAATTTATTTTACCGAATAATTTGGGAATAAAGTTATCCTTCTCATTCAGGTTATAAGTCCAATTTAATGTCATCAGTGTATTATGCTCGATTAATAGTTCTCTGGCAAAGAAGAAGCTTATGCACTTTGATCTTTCAGATAAGAGTGAGACTATACGGGAAAAAAATTTTGAACTTGAGCGGGGAATATTAATCGCAAAATAATTATACTTGTCATTTAATAAACGGTACTTATTTAGAAAGTATGTTGAATTATAATTTGAAGTTTCTCCCAGCTTCTTTTCAGTCTCTTCAATGTTTTGAAAAACATACTTATTAAGTTTCCTTTTGAAATATTCATTCCTTATGTAATCTTCCGGCTCAACATTTCTTCCCTGCATATTCACGGCGAGCAAAAATTCATCCGCGAGATTTGCGAGTTCTGACATTAAGCTCTTGAATGTTGATTTATTATACTGAAGCGCAGGGTTCAGGTTATGGCTTACCTTTTCTTCATTCAAAGATCTGGATTCGAATTCCGGATAAAATTTCAAAAGGATCTTATACAACTTGCGGATCTTATCACTTTCATTATAAAAAGGGGAGTGAAGAAACTGGTCGAAGCGCTTCGTTTCTTTGGGAGAAAAGGTTTTTAAAATTTCTATAATTTTATAATTCATGCAAATCTTAAAAACATTGATTCGTTTTAATGAAGAGCAAAATATTTAAATACAATTAGTTTTTCAAGCATCATTAAATTCATAAACTGCCTCCACCAATTTCCAACCTCTGAGAACCTAAGGGAACAATCCTGCAAAATACAGTGATGACCCCTATACAAAACGGGTGAAGCCTTTTATTATTTATTGCGGATGTTATTCCGATATTTGTATGGGTAAAAAAAATTAAAGGAGGACAAAAATGAAAGCCCAAACTTTTATTTTCACAGTTCTGATTTTCCTGTCAACAATTTCGTTCCTTCCCGGGAATTCTAAAGGATCATCACTGAACACAGTTCAATCAGTTACGGAATCAATTACAAATGTGTCAGGCGACGGACTCACTTACGTTCGCGTTTTCAAAGACGGGATCTGGTATATCTATGTGTATGACGGGGAGATCCTCATCACTGTTTATCCGGAATAAATAACCGTTGATCACAACGCAGAGCCGCTCGGGAAGGTCGGCTCTGCCATTTTATTAAAAAGAAGAACTATTGATGAGGGCGACCGGAAGAAAATAAAATTGATTGAATAATGTTGAAAAAGAAGCTTTTAATGAGAAATTTAATAAGACACATGAATGGTATGCACGATCTTTGGAACAACTTTTTCAAAATAGTTTCTTGGCATATCTGAATTGTTAATCATAGATTTGTAAAGATTTACAAAAGAGTAACATGAAGAACACTTTTCACCACAAGCGAGATCAATTAAAGGAAGAGCAAATAAGAAAGAACGTTTTCAAAGCGGGCGAAATTAGTTAAACGAATAACAAATAAGTAAGAACACTTTTTCATTGGCAGAGGTTAATTAAAGGAAGAACAAACAAGGAAGAGCTAACGCGAAGCAATTGCC
>JBDTLQ010000310.1:0-4411 GCA_039934715.1 Ignavibacteria bacterium
TCATTGTTTATACTGTTGCCTTCTGATGGTACTAAACTGCTGCTGATGTTTATCAGCTTAAGCATGATAGTTGAATCAGGTGCAAGGTAGCTGACAACAGCTTCGTCTTTACTGTCTCCGTAAAAATTTCCTGTAATGATTCTTACCTTAGAATTGGGTAAGGTTATCGTAGCATTGGGAATTGTAAGCCGGTTGGCCGATGGCCATGTAAGTGTTCCTGCAACTATCACCGGTACAGATAGTCTGATGGAATTTCCTGAACCTGTCCAGGCAGCGATCATATGTTTAAATCTTCCGCCAAGAAAATTTCCGCTTGCAACATCCATCCTTTTATTGTTGGTAATTATGGAATCATTTTGCGTAGCCATTGGAACAAGCCTGTTGTCAACACTTGTCTGATTATAGTCATAATCAAAGATCCTTCCTTTGACTGTCTGATTAAGAGGATCTGATCCAAGTGTCTGACTATTGATCAAAACGATTTCATCAGAGTTGATGAGGTCATGAACTCTCGACATTGGATCACCATCAATTCCCTGAGATCTCAGATCGCCTGCAAATGCAAGCAAGATCGAAATTAAAGCTGCTGCTGTAAAAATTTTAAAATTCATTTTTTCCCCCGAAATTTTAAATTGTTTTAAAAAACTTAAACAAACTATCGAGTATTCTTAACTATAGCAAAGAATTCTATTTCGTTTTATAACACTGATAGCGGGTGTATGCTTTGAAAAAGGTTGATTAGGAATATATTATTAAGCTTTTATTAATTATTTTATAACGGTTAAACGGGACATATGAAGTACAATGAGACAAAATTAATTGCATTCTTACGGACATTTACAAAAGATGAGTTGTCAGAATTTGAAAAATTCCTTGATTCACCTTACTTCAAAAAAGGAAGAGACCTTGTTCCTTTATATAAGACAATAACCAAATATCATCCCGGCTTTCCTTCTGATATGTTTAATGAAGACACTTTATGCGCTGAGCTTTTCCCCGGTACCGATCCCGGAAATCAGAGTTCAAGAAATATTCTCAGAACACTTTCATCGTCGCTCTTCAAAATGCTGGAAGAATTTTTGATCCATTCAAATATCAAAAAGGATCCTTTATTAAAGAACAGGACGATACTTCAGGAAGTGCTTAACAGGAACCTCACAAAATATTTTGAGTCATACAGCAACACGGCATTTAGCGAACTTAATGAGAAGTTATTCGACTCAGGACAGAGTCTCGAATATTTTCTGCTGGGGAGCCTGAATACATGGTACTATTCAAATACCCTGGACTACAAAAATTACTTCGCTCAGAATTTTAAATCAGTAGAATACATATCGAACTATTTTCTTGTTAACATTTTGCGTTTTGCCAAATTAAGATTTTTTGCCGATGCACGCAGCAGCGTGAAAGGAGAAAAGGATATCATAGAACTTCTTATTGCAGAAATTAATGTGGAGCAGATCCTGAAAATTTATAAAGACTCGCCAAATTATGTGTCTGTCGGTTTTCATTATTATACTTATCTAAGTTTAATAAATCGAAATGATTTTAAAAGTTATGAAATCGCCAAGAAAATTTTCTTAGACAATAAATCTCAAATGAGCAGGGCAGCCATGAATTATTTTTATGCTGACCTGACAAATATCGCTGTCCTTCAAGCTCATACATTCAAAAACAAGAATTATATGAATGAAATATTTGAACTGTTTAATTTGTGCCTGGAAGCGAAAGCCTATAAAATTTCAGATGATGAATTTATGCATCCGGATTTTTACAGGAATGTATTTTTGAATGCAATTTCTATGAGAGAATTTGACTGGGCAAATAAATTCGTGGAAAAATATTCAAGCGAATTAAAACCGGAGTTTTCCGATAACATGAAATTTTATTCCAAAGCACTGATCTCATTTGAGAAAAAGGATTTTGAAATGGCTCTCAACAATATCTCGAATGTACAATATGTTCTTGTCGACTTCAAAATTGATATTAAAGTTATTTCATTGAAAATATTTTATGAACTGGAATTGTATGAACAGGCATACTCTAAGATAGACACATTTAAACATTTTTTGAAGACCTTTATGGAAATGCCGGCCGAACTAAAGGTGGTTTATACAAATTTTCTTAAGTTCTATTTGAAATTACTGAACTGCAAGGCACAGGGAAAAAAAGATGAAGCACAGTTTTTATTTGTTGAATTGACAAAGGATCCAAATGTATCTCAAAAAAAATGGCTGCTCGAAAAGGCGGAAGAGCTGAAGAAGAGATAGGGCATTGCAAGCCGGAGTTTTTGCCGAAGCAAGTTGAAGTGATCTGCTGAGTCCCAGCTGAACGAGCGATGATTATTCCGGAAGAGTTCTTGCGGGAGACTCAGCGAGGACGACAAATCATTTTAATAGTATCATTCTCTTAGTATCAACCACATTTCCATCCAATATCAAAGAATAAAAATAAATCCCACTCGGAAAATCTTTACCATCAAACTCAACTTCATAAATTCCCGGATTTTTCTTTTCATTAATGAATGCGGCAACTTCATTTCCAAGAACATCATAAACCTTCAAAGAAATAAATCCGAAATTCCCGCCTTGCCGCGAGTAAGGCGCAATTCCAAATTCCAAATGTGTAACCGGGTTGAATGGATTAGGATAATTTTGTAAGAGGCTATGTAATTCATGGATATTATTTTTTATTGGATTTAATCCGGTAAGTATTGAGCAACTAACAGTTTCCAACTTTAGGGAATAAACACTTTCAATTGTCGCGGTCTCGGTTAATCCTGAACCTTCAACAAGCACTATAGGATTTACGTAAGTAATAATGGAGTGCATTGGAATACCACTTATATAAGGTTTACATGATCTTCCTAAAGAATCAGTTTTCAAAATTCCCATATCAGGGTTACCTGCCATTATGAATCCGTTATCGTTAGTTACCTCAAGCGAACTCGCAACATTTAATCTTAAAGAATCTGAGTCAATATATATCCTGGAAAACAAAGTATCTCCAATCGAATTCAATTTTATTAATAGTGAAGAGATGGTTAGATTCGGCAGACGATAGGATCCCGTAAGAATATAGGCGCTATCGGACAATTGAATAGCTTTGCTGCCAAAATCAATTTGATTCCCACCGAAAGTTTTAGACCACTCAGAGTTTCCTGCACTATCTGTCTTAAGCAGAGATATATCCCTCAGGGTGCCCGCTGTTCCACATAATATGAAACCATTATCAAAAGTCTGATAAACTGAATTTCCAAAATCATCATCAGATACTTCATATGTCTTAGACCAAATTGATTCTCCTGTTGAACTTATTTTCATAAGAAGAATATCACTAGATGAAGAAATATTTCTTCTAATTGAACCGGTTATGATAACTGAGCCATCTTTGATTAATATGATATCTGACAGGGATTCATTAAAAGGCCCGTAAAAGTTTTTACTCCATTCAATATCTCCTGCAAATGTTATTTTAATGATAGAAATATCAGTGCCGTCTGAGATTTCTCTTACACCTCCAATAATGTATCCGTCAATAATTTCCAGAATTTTATTGGCATCATCATCACCAAGGCTTCCATATGTTCTCGTCCATAAAGTATCACCTGCCGGATCAGTCTTAACAATATAAAAATCTCTGTTGGTTGCGTATTGCCAGATACTGCCGGCAATAACATAGCCGCTACCTTGTGACTCAATTACTGAATATCCGAAATCACCACCAGTACTCCCATATGCCTTATTCCATATTAGGTTTCCAGCTACATCCAATTTTAACAATACCATGTCAAAAAAAGAGGTTGAATTCCGTACAGTTCCTGTCATAAAATATCCTCCATCTGAAGATTGCCTGATGTCTGTAATTGATTGAGTACTCATAGGACCAAAAAAATTTTTGCTGAACATTTTCTGGGCAAATGCTGAATTTATAGTCGAACCGGTCATCAAAATTGCAAAAAAAATAAAAATATTCTTTTTCATAACTAATTTTTTGATTTAGATATATTCCTTGATAGTCGTATCTCATAAAATCAAAAGCTGTTAACAAAAATCTAATTACACGCAGAGTTCCAGCTGAAGCAAAGTTAGTAATTATCAATGGAATTGTAAAGTCGGCGGGTAACTTTTTTATGTTAAAATGCAAGGCTCACTGTTTTTCTTGATACAAAGACAAAATGCGGAGTAGCGTAGCGGAAATAACTCAGGTATTTTGTCTTTGTATCTTTTTAGTATTCTTTTTTCATTTACTTTTCTTTTATATTTAAATCATCTATAAGAACTATCTTTTATGTGCAGACATCAACACAAGAATCAGTTGAGCTGCTTAACCTTTTTTGTATATTATAGTGTGGGCGCGCTGTCTGCGGAATGCAGACATCTTATCTTTCGATAAGAGCTGCTAGAGTTAC
>JBDTLQ010000311.1:0-4407 GCA_039934715.1 Ignavibacteria bacterium
ATCAAACAGGTTAAAGGCAATAAATATTTTTGATGAAAAAGATATTCCGGTTTACGTAAAATATATAGAGGAGCTTACTTCGGCAGGAATTCATATAAGAAGCAGATCAAAATGGCTTAACGCGGTTTCATGTTTTGCAAATAATGTCCAGATCAGGAATGTATCACAAATGGGATTTGTAAAAAGAATCGAACTAGTTCAGAAGTTCAGCAGAGTGAATGCCACTGCTATGCAAGATAATACTTCAACCGACAATTCATTGGGAAATCAGTTTGACAATCCTTCAACAATTAATTACGGACCTTCGCTCAATCAATCAATGCTGATCAATGTTCCGCCTGTACACGATCTCGGATACACCGGTGAAGGAATTCTAATAGCATCATTCGATGCGGGCTTTGACAATCTTCAGCATACATGCTTTAGCAATATGCGGACAAAAGGAATCCGTTCCTATGATTTTGTCAATGGTGACACTATAGTTGCCAACGGTATAGGAAGACATGGGAACGGCGCGCACGGAACTATTACTTTGTCTCTGATCGCCGGATATGACCCTGGATCACTTGTCTCTCCTGCTTTTAATTCTCAATACTTACTCGCTAAGACTGAGAACACTGAAACAGAAACTCCTCTTGAAGAAGACAACTGGATCGCTGCTGCCGAATGGGCAGATAGTCTTGGAGCGGATATCATAACTTCATCACTTGGTTATAAATTTTTTGACTCACCTTATAAGTCATATACATGGGAAGACATGGATGGCACCACGGCAAATATTACACTGGCTGCGGACATTGCAGTTGAAAGAGGAATAATTGTTGTATGCACTTCCGGCAACGCCGGCTCAAATCCGGATCACAATACTTTGTCGGTGCCAGGTGACGGTTTTAATGTAATTACAGTAGGTGCGGTTAATTCCAATGGAACACGTGCGGGTTTTTCTTCTATCGGGCCAACTGCTGACAACAGGATCAAGCCTGATGTCATGGCACTCGGAGTCAGTAATTATGCAGCACGATCAGGAAGCGGCAACTTTGGTTATTCTACAAACAGCACAGGTACTTCTCTTGCATGCCCGATGGTAGCCGGAGTTTGCGCATTGATACTTTCCGCAAATCCGAATCTTACTCCTCTGCAGGTTAAAGATATTTTAAGAAATACTTCAGACAACAGCTCAAATCCCGGCAATCTTAAAGGCTGGGGAATAGTCAATGCAATGTCCGCTGTTGAACTTGCACTTGAATTGGGAACTTTGAATTTCCCCGGAGATTTTGTTCTTACACAAAATTTTCCAAACCCATTTAACCCTTCTACCACTTTCAGATTCTCTCTGAAAAAATCTGCTAATGTAAGCCTGATCATTTTTGATGTGCGCGGCAGAAAGTTAGCTACTGTAATTGACAATGTTTCTTACACACCAGGTAATAAGGAAATAAGTTATAATTTTGTAAACAGCGGATTAAGCAGCGGTGTTTATTTTTATTCTCTGATTGCTGACGGAAGCTTTGTCGATACAAAAAAAATGATGCTGGTTCGATAAGATCCTCATTGCGAATAAAATTTTTTCAAATACAATTAATTTATGCCAAGAATAATCAAATCAGGTTTAATTCAGATGAGTCTTCCCATCTCGGAAGGAGAAGGAACGATCCAGGAGATCATCGAAGCAATGGTGTCAAAACATATTCCTTATATAGAGAATGCAGGCAAGCAGGGTGTTCAGATACTTTGTCTGCAGGAGATTTTCAATACTCCTTACTTTTGTCCGGGACAGGATAAGACGTGGTTCGCATCAGCGGAAACCGTTCCCGGCCCGACAGTTGAACGGATGCAGGAATACGCAAAGAAATACAGCATGGTCATCATAGTACCGATATACGAAAAAGAGCAAGCAGGAATTTTATATAATACGGCGGCTGTGATCGATGCTGACGGAACTTACCTTGGCAAGTACAGAAAAAATCATATCCCTCATACATCCGGTTTCTGGGAAAAATTTTTCTTTAAGCCAGGAAATTTGGGCTATCCGGTTTTTAATACAAAGTATTGCAAGATAGGTGTGTACATTTGTTATGACAGACATTTTCCCGAAGGTGCAAGAATATTCGGACTGAATGGAGCGGAGATAGTTTATAATCCTTCTGCAACAGTCAAAGGACTTTCACAATATTTATGGCAGCTCGAACAACCGGCTCATGCCGCAGCTAACGGATATTTCATGGGCTGTATCAACAGAGTTGGAACTGAGAAGCCATGGAACCTTGGACAATTCTATGGCTCGTCTTACTTTGTTGATCCCAGAGGACAGATCTTTGCACAGGCTTCAGAGGAAAACGATGAACTGCTTGTTGCTGAGTTTGATCTTGACATGATAGAAGAAGTAAGATCGACGTGGCATTTCTTCAGAGACAGAAGACCTGAGACATATGGGAAGATGACGGAGCTGTAGGGAAGTATCGAGTAGTGAGTATTGAGTAGTGAGAAAAAGATATTAACTATCTTAAAATATTCTTACTTTATCCTGCAAATTAAATTATTTGAAAAATTTAATTTGTTTTGATTCGATTAAAATTTTTTGATTACCCGGAGATGCATGATTATAAGAAATTGATAGAATGGCAGAGATCAATGGAGTTAGTAAAAGAAGTTTATTTTTTGTCGTGTAAATTCCCTTCTGAAGAAAAATTTTGACTTGTCAGTCAGTTAAAACGATCAGCCGTCTCTGTTCCATCTAACATCGCGGAAGGAGCAGGAAGAAACACAAAAGGTGAATTCAGAAATTTTCTGGGAAATGCCAATGGTTCTTTGTATGAATTAGAAACTCAGCTGATCATTTCAATTGATCTATGTTATGTTTCTGAAATTGAAATTACAAAATTATTATCTAAAATTGATAGTTTACAGAAAATGATTTATAGTTTAATTAAAACATTAATTTAATAGTTGCTCTAATCTTGATACTCATTACTCATTACCCAATACTCAATACTCATTATTTAATACTCAACCATGACTGAATTCTCAGCCCCCAAGAACGAACTTGAATACGACAAAAACTTTGAGCCGATAAAGCCATTGATGAATGACACTCAGGCTTATTATGAAAGCTCGCGATGTCTTTTTTGTTTTGATGCTCCTTGTATCAGCGCATGCCCGACTCATATAGACATTCCTTTATTTATAAGACAGATCAATTCAGGCAATTCAGTTGGCGCGGCTAAGACGATTTATGATTCAAATTATTTCGGCAATGCATGCGGTAAAGTTTGTCCAACGGAAGTTCTGTGCGAAGGCGCGTGTGTTTATAACCTGCAGGAAGTTAAGCCTATTGAGATAGGCAGACTGCAGACTTATGCGACAACAAAAGTAATAAAGGACAGAATTAAACTTTACATAACAGAAAAACCTAACGGGAAAAAAATTGCGGTAGTGGGCGCCGGTCCTGCAGGGATCTCATGCGCGTGTGAACTGAGAATGTTGGGATATGAAGTTGATATTTATGAAGCTAAATCAAAACCATCCGGCCTTACTCTCTATGGCGTGGCGCCTTATAAAATTACAAACGCTGAAGCGCTTGATGAAATAGATTATCTTCAGGATCAATTTGGTTTTAATATAAAGTATGATACTCCATTGCTTACAAAACAGGAATTTGACAAACTTGAAAAAGAATACGACGCGGTATTTCTTGGGATCGGCCTTGGTGAAACAACTTCATTAAATATAAAAGGTGAAGAGCTTGAAAACTGTATCGGCGCTGTTGAATTCATTTCTGATCTTCGTATCAATAAATATAAAGTAAAGGTGGGAAAGAAAGTGATCGTGCTCGGCGGCGGCAATACCGCAATGGATGCGGCTTCGGAATCATCACGACTTGGAGCTTATGAAGTAATACTTGCATACCGCAGATCAAAGGATGAAATGGGAGCATATGATTTTGAATATGATCTAGCAAAGAGCGTTGGTGTTGAAGGAAGATTCAATATCTCACCCCTGGAGATTGTCGGAAACGGGAAAGTTCAGGGTGTTAAATTTATACAAACAAAAGTAACCGGCGGCAAGCTTGAAAATATTCCGGGAAGTGAATTTACAGAAGAATGCGATATGGTGATCAAAGCAACGGGACAATCGAAACAGGTTAATATTTTGAAAAATATTTCCGGATTAAAACTTGATGAGAAAGGAAGAATCATCGCGGACCCGCAAAATTTCCAAACCGGCAATCCAAAATATTTCGCCGGGGGAGACGCATATAATGGTGGTGTTGAAGTTGTAAATGCGGTAGCTGAAGCTAAATCCGCAGCAAGAGGAATTCATAAATTTTTGGACAATAGGTGACCACAACTTAAGTTGTGGTCACCTATCAAAAAAAACCGTTTAAACGGTTTTTTTGATAATTTAAAA
>JBDTLQ010000312.1:0-4386 GCA_039934715.1 Ignavibacteria bacterium
TTAATATCATTAAATAGAAAATTAATTTCAATTTCAATTTTTAATTTATATCTTTTCGAAATGCAATTCCCGATTGAACGCCCGCTTCGCCAAGCGCAGCGAGGCGAGCTGATGACGCGGAACAAACTGATGCTCGCCGATATGCATAAATGGTTTACGATGAAGCAAAATAGAAGTTTATTATTTCTGAAAAAGAGGCCATTTATTATGGACCGGAGTCTGCAATCAAACAATATTTCAAACAAACCTTTAACAGCTTATTGCTGTTAGCATGAACAAGTTAAAATTTAATTTAATTGAAGCGAACTATAAGACCTCTTTTATTTTTATTTCTGATTTTAAATTCTTCGATTTTATTTTCCCAGTCAAAAGGTGATGAAGAAAAGATCACTGATGTAGAAGATGTATCCAAAAGAAACATTTCCTGGATGATCTCTCAGCTGATACCGTCTCCGACATGGCTTAATGACAAAAGTTCTCTGACCTTTGCTTTGAGATGGCAGCTCACTCCGCTGAATATTTCATTCAGCAATAATAAATATGTGTCTCCTGTACAATTCTTTTTTGTAAACCCGATGCGGAGATATACGGGCTCGCTTGAATTTTTTGTTCAGCCCGAGCTTGCAACGGGATCTTTAAATAATTCCGGTTTTAATAAAGTTGGTGTTGGAGTTGGATCAAGAATAAACATTCCCGTCAAGAATCTTGGAGAGCATTTGTATATGTCGTTTGGAGGAAAATATACTTTTAGAAAAAATAATATTGAAAACAAAAACGGATACTATGGAATTGAAGGCGGTGTCTATGCGATATTCGGAGTAGTTGGGCTGCAGTTCAATTACAACTTCGACAAAAATACAAAATATAATTTCGGAATTTATATAAAATACTGGTGAAAATTTTTGGAATAAAATTTTTGGAAAAGATCAGGGGAATGATTTTGCTCATTTCTATTTGCTGTATTCCCGGATGCGGGCTTCTTATGATCGGAGTTGAAAATGTAGGTCAAACTATTTTTTCATCTCCCAAAGATGTAGTGATCAAAGTTAAGGATCCGATCAGAGACAGTGTGAAGCTATCCGTCCTATGGATCGGGCATTCATCAACTCTTCTTCAGATCTATGATAAAGTAATCTTGCTGGATCCTGTTTTTAATAATGTAATAAGCGGAGTGATGACAAGAAGACAGACAGCCGCTATCGATATCAATACTTTACCACGGCTTGACATGATACTCGAATCACACGCGCATATGGATCATTTAAGTATTTCAACGCTTGCCGATCTTGAAGAATTATTTCCAAAAGCAAAGCTTGTATTTCCGGAAGGTGTGGAAGATTTTCTTCCAAACTATGATTTTGAATTTATAAGAATGAAGACAGCCAATTCATCTAAGAAAGGTTACATAGGAGAATTAAGAATGATAAGTGGTGTCAGGGTAACCACGGTGTACGCGCTTCATTTCGGCGGAAGGTTCGGACTCGACAGTTATGTCTGGCATATGCCCGGCTGCACGGGGTATATAATAGAGTATAAAGATGTCACTGTTTTTTACGCAGGCGATACCTTGTATGATGAAAAAGCTTATAAGAAGTTAGGAGAAAAATATGATATTGATCTTGCGATAATTCCGATAGGTCCGTGCAGGAATTGCGAAGAGCTGTTTAACCACAATCACGTCGCGTCCTATGGCGCGCTGATGCTGTTCAATGATCTCAAAGCCAAATATATGCTTCCTGTTCATTACGGCGCGATAACTTACCACAGCGATCCCGATTATCCTTTGATCGTATTAAAAGAGCTGATGGAAAAAGAAGACAATAAGGCAACTCACACCACAGGCGGAAAACTTTATAAAGATAAGATAATTATTCTTGATGAAGGTGAGCAGCGTGTGTTTGATGATGTTGAGTAAGATCTGCGCTCCCCAAAAATGTCCAAGGAAAAATTTTTTTATTACTCCCTGCTTTTGTTTTGGTTAATATTTTTTTTATTTTTGTTTAACCAATACAAACGATGAACAATGTCATCAAGGCACTGCCTTTTTCATTCCGGTTCAAAAAATTCAGAATAAATTATTTATCAGCCGCACTCGGCATCATCTATCTTTTTTTCTGCTACCTTATGCTGAAGATCACGCTTCAGTATATTCCATACGACACCGATGCAGCGTTCCTGAAGATCAAGCAGGAAGTTATTAATGTGCCGTTTTACAAGATCGCATTCTTTACACACGTATATACGGCAATGCTCGTACTTCCCGCTGGCTTCACACAGTTCTCCAAATATTTTCTGAAGAACTTTCCGCTGGTTCACAAGACAACAGGTTACATTTACGCGATAGCCGTGACCTTTCTTACCGGACCTTCAGGATTCTTTATGGGTATTTATGCTAACGGCGGATTGATATCTCAAACGGCTTTTTGTACACTGGCTGTACTATGGATATACTTTACCGTGATGGCAGTTATTAAAGCAAAACAAAAAAATTTCAAAGGACACAGAAATTATTTAGTAAGGAGTTTTGCTTTGGCGCTTTCAGCGATCACACTCAGAGCATGGAAATATATTCTTGTACTGATGTTCGAACCCAGACCAATGGATGTTTACCAGCTTGTTTCATGGCTCGGCTGGATCCCCAATATCATAATTGCCGAAATAATAATTCATAAATTATATAAAAAATGAAAATCATTTTATTACTGTGCATCACTGTTATACTCAACTCATGCAATTCCGAGAAAAAGATTGTTCCCGGCGAAGCGAAGAATGAAGCATCTGAAAGTCCGCGTCCTACTTCTACTAACAATATCGGCACAAAGTCCGAAGTATCGGATACAAATAAAAATTTATATGGCTACTACACAGGTGAATTTCTTGCGGTTGAATATGACGACTCAAAAGAATATACCTACAGTAATGTTATCACAGTATCAATTGACTCGATTGTTGGCAGCATGCTTTACGGTCACAGTATTGTAGCGGGGAATGACAGGCCGTTTAAAGGAATGTATGAGAATAAAAACGGAGTATATTCAGCTGAAGTATCCGAGCCGGGTGATGATAAGTATGACGGTGTGTTTTATTTTTCAATAGATCCCGCTTCACAAAAAATTTCCGGTACATGGAAATCAAATTCAAAAGATGTTTATGTGACAAAGCGTCAGTATGATCTTAACAAGAAGCTGTTTGTTTATGACAAGAACAACAGCATACCACAGGAAAAAAACTGGAACGCGCTTTATGACCGCGACCCCAAATTTCCCGATAAGATCGAAACGCTTACAGAGGATGTTTCAAAAATTAACGCTTCAAATACATTGCTTAAAAAAGAGAACGTTGA
The DNA here is from genome assembly GCA_039934715.1 of Ignavibacteria bacterium. Lineage (GTDB taxonomy): Bacteria > Bacteroidota > Ignavibacteria > Tepidaquicellales > Tepidaquicellaceae > JAGPCH01. The sequence goes on from JBDTLQ010000312.1 coordinate 3,344, forward strand.
GAATATGTTCAAAGGTGATCTTGAAGTTATAAGAAATTCGATCTATGCCAGACACGGATATTCATTTAAGAACAGGAAGATAAGATACTTTTTTGATAATGCTGTTGACTGGTACATGCCTGTTTCGACGGATGTCAGAAATGAACTGACCGAACTTGAACTAAAGAACATTGATATGCTGAAAAGATATGAAGATCATGCCGGAAAATATTACGATGATTACGGTAGATAAAAAGTTTTTGAACACGGATGAGACGGATGTAACAGATTCTCACGGATCTTTTCCACCAACTTTTTCACAAGCTCCAGCTTGGGAAAAAAAAGGACAAAGCCGAATGGGTTGATAAAACCCCACCCCAACCCCTCCCCAATTGGGGAGGGGCTAGGGGAGGGGTAGACTAGCATTAGCGTGATGCCGTGTCAATTCGTGGCGGAAAGACATCAGATTCTTTCTTACCATAGTCTAATTAAAAAATTTTAATATGACCATGAAAAAATTAATTATAATTCCAATCTTACTTCTGCAGATACTTTCCTCCTGCAATAAAAAAGACTCTGATGAATCAACAACAAAGAAAGATCTCGAATTGAAAGAGAAAGAGCTGGAGCTCAAGGAGAGAGAGCTGGCATTGAAAGAAAAGGAGCTTGAAAACAAAAGCAGCTCCCCGGTAGCCGGCGAGATAAAAGGTTCAGGAACAATTGGAGATTATCCCGAAGTATCACTTACAAAACTTACTACTGCTGATCTTGAAAACAAAACCGATTGGGAATTAAGGCTCATGAGAAATGAGGTCTATGCAAGACACGGCTACATTTTCAAACTGCCGGAGCTCAGAGATTATTTTCTGATACAGAGCTGGTACGTGCCGCAGTCCGAAGATGTAAATGATTTACTGACGCCTCTGGAAAAAGAAAACATCGAACAGATAAAGAGGTATGAGAGCTATGTGGGAAGTCAGTATAATAAGTATAGTCGGTGATTGTTTGGAACGTCAAACGTCAAACGTCAAACGTCAAACGTCAAACGTCAAACGTCAAACGTG
>JBDTLQ010000313.1:0-4377 GCA_039934715.1 Ignavibacteria bacterium
CTTCTTACGCCTTCCCTGAACCTTAGTACAATTCTGTCTTTTCTCTTCTTTACTTCCCTCAGATTCACTTTTATTTTTTCTGTATGTACTCCGAATTCTTTTCCGCGTGATGCAAGATAGGCAACCCGCGCACTTGAGATCATTGTTTTCGTGGGAGTGCATCCGTAATTAATGCAAGTGCCGCCGGCATATCTTCTTTCAATCACCGCGACCTTCCATCCTTCACCGGCCAGCGCGCGTGCAAGCGGATTTCCCGCCTGTCCTGATCCTACTACTATTGCGTCGAAGTTTTTTATATTCAATTGGAGGGGATTATTGATTTAAAATTTTGAACAACATAGTTATTGGTAAGTTTAAAATCAAAGTTTAATAAATGCTTAACTGATTTCTTTTAAAATAGATTTAAATACTTATTTAAATTATTTACTTTGATAAAAATTTTTCTTTGAAAAAAGTTTTCCTGATCCTTACTGTTTCGTTGATCGCTTTTGATATTGCAGATGCACAGGTTGAATTGGTTGATGTAAGAGATCCGGTTTATGATTTTTTGAAAAGAATGCAGATTATGGAAGTCATTCCCGCATATAATTCTTCCGACCTGCCGATTTCACGCGGCGAGATCGGAAAATATCTTGTGAAGATAAATGAGAATATGAATAAGCTTACTTCCACGGACAGAAAAATTCTGAAGGACTATGAAATTGAGTTCGAATATGATATGAACCGGACTGTTAACAGGCAAAAAAATATTTTTACAAAGGACGGAGTTAAGAATTTTTTTAACAATGATTATCAGAAACATTTATACTTCCATACCGATTCGAACAATACATTTTTCGGAGATGTCTTTGGCTCTCTCTCGCAGAGGGGTTCTGACGGAGATTCAATCGGAATAAACTCCATTCTGCTTGGCGGGTTTGGAATAAAGTTAAGAGGCACATTATTCAGCAGCGCCGCCTATTATTTGAATTTATCAAACGGACGTTTCGCAAACGCAAATGACAGTGACATCATATTTTCAGCTAACACAGATCCTGTTCTTAAAGGCAACAGGAATTTTGTAAATGAAAAAAAGAATTTTAATTCATTCGAAGGCTATCTGCGCTATCAGACAAGATCAAACTGGCTTTCACTCACATTCGGAAGAACTCAGCTCAACAATGGCTTTGGTTATATTGATAAATTATTTTTGTCGAACAATACAGTCCCGTTTGATTTCGGAAGGCTTGACATGAATTATAAGGCCGTCAGCTATTCGTTTGCTTATGGAAGTCTTGACGGAGATTCGATCGGAATTTATCCCGAGTTTTCAAGCCGTGAATTATCGGCAAAAAATATTGCAACGCATAATTTAAATATAAATTTTTCCGATGCATTTAAGCTTGGGTTTTGGGAGTCGGTGATAATCAGTGATCAGCCTTTCAGCTTTACTTACCTGAACCCGGTAAGTTTTCTCACATCAGCTGATCTTAGTATTGGTGTAGAGCAGACAACAGAAAACAATTCACTGATCGGTCTGGATGTTGAAATAATCCCGGTAAGAAATTTTTCATTTCAAAGCTCTCTGCTGATCGACGATCTTACTTTTGGTACTTTGTTAAAAAAAGATTCTCTGAACGAAAATAAATTCGGCTGGCAGCTCGGAGCTCAATGGAGCAGCAAACAAAATATTAATTTTGCAATTGAGTTCACACATCTTGATCCGTTTGTCTATTCACATCGTTCAAACAAAAGTACTTATACCAACAGATCGATGCCGCTGGGTCACGCGCTTCCTCCTAACTCAGATGAGATCGCAGGAAAAATTAATTTCGATATTACTAACAGACTAAGGCTGAAGCTTCTCTATCAGCATCAGAGATCGGGGGAGGGGATCATTCTTGATTCATCCGGAAATATTATTGCCAACTATGGAGGCAACATCAACTTTGGTCTTGGCGACGCATACCTTAGAACTAACGGTTTTCTTGACGGCACAAGGATCAACAGGGATATTTTTACCGCAGAGATCTTCTGGCAGCCTGTAAGACAATTTTATTTTGAAGGAAAATTTCAATATCGTCTAACAGATAATATTTCAGATGATCTAAAATTTAAAGACTCTTATTACTTCGCGACACTGAGAGTTGATCTGTAATATTTCATAATGACTGAAAAGATGAGATCATATTTATTGTATAATGCCGATCAGACAAAAAATAATTCTGTCTCCGGCAGGATGAGAAGGAAAAGGATGGAGTTTTTCCGGAAGTTTACTGATGGTTTGAAAAAACCATTGAGGATACTTGATGTGGGAGGAAGTGATTATCACTGGCGTGATTCTGATTTTGTTAATAATAGAAATTATTACATTACAATAGTTAACACTGAACTTCAGGATATGAAGGATCTCAGGAACATTTGTTTTATAAAAAGGGACGTCTCGGACCTCGGGTTCTTTGATAATAAGGAATATGATATTGTTTATTCAAACAGCCTGCTCGAACATTTGAATACATTTGAGCAACAGATGTTTGTGTCGGATGAAATGAGAAGGATAGGAAAGCATTATTTTGTACAGACGCCTAATTATTATTTTCCGGTCGAGCCGCATTTTCTTTTTCCGTTTTTTCAGTTCCTGTCCGAATCACTGAAAACAAAACTCATAATGAGATATGATCTTGGGTGGTTTCAAAAGGAAATTGATGAAACGAGGGCAAGAGAGCTTGCCCGTTCGATACGTCTTTTGAAAAAAGATGAACTGTTGAAATTATTTCCCGATGCAAAGTTTTATTCTGAAAAATATTTTCTTCTGAACAAATCATTCATCGCATATAAATAAAATTAATGGAATTATTTAAAGTTGGTTTCTTAACGGTAAAACTTATTGATATAATTGACATTCTGCTTGTCACTTATGTCTTTTACAAGCTTTACACCATAATGAAAGGAACCATCGCATCGCAGATATTTATAGCTTTGGTTTTGATCATCGCTTTTTCATTTTTCGCGCAGCTTCTCAACATGCAGGCGACAGGCTGGCTTCTGAGCCGAGTCACCGACATCTGGGTCATCGCGTTCATAATTTTATTTCAGCCGGAGATCAGACGGCTGCTATTATTTATTGGAAAGACAAGGGTTGCGAGAATATTTACAAAGGCGAATGTAGATGAAAATGTAAACGAGATCGCCGAGGCGTGTTTTGAATTAAAGAACAGGGGCTGGGGTTCTCTTATGGTCATTGAAAGAACATCCGGTTTGAAAAATGTCATTGAGACGGGTGAAATTATTCAGTCGAGGATAAAGATGGAAATACTGGTATCAATATTTAATCCGAAGTCACCGCTTCACGACGGAGCTGTGATCTTTAAGAATGAAAGGATCGAAGCTGCAAGATGTCTTTTGCCTTTATCCGAACCCGAGAAAATAAGGAATAAAAATCTCGGTACAAGACACCGCGCGGGAATTGGCATCACTGAAGTATCTGATGCTGTGTCTATAATTGTTTCAGAGGAGCGCAGAGTCATCTCAGTTGCTGAAGACGGCAAGCTTGAATTTTATTCCGACATTCAGCGGCTTAAAGAAAGACTTATAAATTCTATGGGCAAGACATCTGTCGCAAGCTCGGTGAAAAATATTTTCGAAGAAACCGGAAGTGAGTATGATGAAACGACTGTGAAGCAGGAAGATAAAGATAAAGAAAAAAAGAAAGATGAAGATTAATGGATCTGAATTCATTACATAGAAAAGAACTTGTTGAAAAGCTCCGTGCATTAGGAATAAAAGACAATGAAGTGTTAAATGCGATAGGAACAGTTAAAAGGGAATTGTTTGTAAAACAGGAATTCAAAAATTTTTCTTACGAAAATATCGCGCTGCCGATCAGCTCCAATCAGACAATTTCACAGCCGTTTACGGTCGCGTTCATGACAGAGCTGCTTGAGATCAAAAAAGATGATAAGGTTCTCGAAGTAGGAACAGGTTCAGGCTACCAGTCAGCCGTATTAAAGGAAATGGGCGCCGATGTTTTCTCGGTTGAAAGAATAAAAGAGTTATATGACCTTGCAAAAGAAAAATTTTACGATCTCGGATATAATGTTCATCTGAAATTCGATGACGGAACAAAAGGATGGATCGAGTATGCACCTTTCGACAAGATCATTGTAACTGCCGGAAGTCCTCAGATCCCAAAGACATTGCTTGAACAGCTTAGTGAAAAAGGAAGACTGGTCATCCCGGTCGGCGATGAAGTTTCTCAAAAACTACTGCTCGTGAAAAAAGTTGAAGGTGAAACCGGAAATGATAAAGAACCGAAATATAAATTTAAGACATATCAGGATTTTAAATTTGTTCCTCTGATCGGTGAAGAAGGATGGATCGTTTAAGAATTAGGAATTA
>JBDTLQ010000314.1:0-4370 GCA_039934715.1 Ignavibacteria bacterium
AAACTGAAAGCCGTGCTCCGGACAAGCGACATACAAATTTTCAATATATCCGTTATAGATCTGTGAAGTATGATTATGAGGGCAAATATTATCGACAGCATAAATTTTATCATTCACTTTAAAAAGTGCTATTTCATTTTCGTCGTCAAGCTGATATCTCCGCCCTTTCCGGTAAACATCGGACTCTTTACATATCTTTACGAAATTTTCATCCATAGTCTTAAAATAAAAAACATCATATCGAAATTAAATGGAAAGTTGAAGATTGGTGTCATTTAATGAAATAAAATCTACAGCGGCCATTGAAGTCGAGCCAGGTGATAAGCAATTTTTTTATTACAGATAAAGTCCCGCATATAACGGGGACTTTTTTTATTTGCATATATAATCTAACTTGCAAAAAGAACCGTTTATTTTATTTGAAATAAAAAGAAAAACAATTGAATATGAAAATTATTAAGAAAGGCAGAAATAAGGCTGACCTGCTAAACTCCCTTGAAAAGATCAAAGACGATTTTAAAAACAAAATCAAGGAATACGATATCAACATCAGCAAAATTGAAGACGGTTATAATGTAAAGGCTGAGAAGTCAATTATTTTTGTGAAATTTTGGGTGGATGCAGATATAGTAGCGGGCGAGGAATATTATGAGGTAACCTGGAAGACCAATGCTCCTGAGAATAAAGTTGCTGCTGCCATGGATAATGTTAAAGATGTTCTGGAAAAAGTTTAGTTCAATACACTTGTTTAATTTAAATTGCTAAGGTAAAAAGTCTGCAATGCTGGCTTGCAGACTTTTTTTATTGAGGTTAATATTTATAGTGTTGCGATCTGCACATTATCAAATTTCTTATTATAGTATTTCATATACCTCACTTTTTCTTCAATTGCATGTACGACGCACTGAGTAAAATTCACCGTTTCAAATTTCTGCGCGCTACCTAATCCTCCGGGACTGAATACATTTATTTCCATGAGTTTATCACCAACAATATCCAGTCCTGCTAAAAACATTCCGTCGCTGACAAGCTTAGGCCTTACTATTTCTGCGATCTCCAGCATCTCATCTGTAATCTTTGCCTGTACCATCTTGCCGCCCGCATGGATATTACTTCTCAGGTCGCCTTCATTTCTTAATCTCCGGAAAGCTGCATACTTCCCTTTGTACATCATTGGCTGGCCGTTCATCATGAAAAGTCTCGTATCACCTTCAGATGCTTTGGGTAAATATTCCTGCGCAATGACATAACCATCCCTCGATATTGCTTCTATCATTTGATTGACGTTTGCACTTTCCTTTTGATGCACAAGGAAAACACTCTGTCCTCCTGAACCCTGTAAAGGCTTCAATACAATTTTCCCTCCGTGTTCCTTTGCAAAATTCTTGATCTCCTCCTGATCACGCGAGATCAATGTCTGAGGCCTCACTTTTTCAGGATAAGACTGGAAATACATTTTATTCACTGCCCTTGCCAATCCGTCGGGATCATTCAGAACAATTACTCCGCAGGCAACTAAAAGTTTCCCGAAGGTCACGCCTGTATTCTGCGCCCAGGGCCGGTGAAGATCTGCAGCAGGGTCATTCCTTAATAATACAGCATCAAAGTCATCAAGCAAAATCTTGACTGCATGATTGTCTTTCAGATCTTTAATATATGAAGCGGCGGTTGCATTTTTCTTTACTGTTTTTGCAAAAGCTCCAACAGTGCCGTCAGCATTGTAAGAAAGTTCACCGCATCCGATTACTGATACCGAATGGCCCATATTATTTGCGGTTATTGCCAGCCGGGTTGTAGTGTAGCCCGTAGTTTCAGTTAGTACGTCGTTTACAATTAGACCTAATTTCATTTTTCAGATTCTTTCTTTAAAAGTTTAAAATAATTTATAATAGAGTAACCTTTCTTCAATTCATTTAGCCGCTTTATTGATTCCTGATCCTTAAGATACCGCGGCAGAAGAGGAACCGGTTTTAATATTCCTCTTAGTTCAAGTTCTTTCATGATGGCAATATGGGACAAAGAAATTTTCCCGGCAAACAGCGGTTTAATGTCCTCACCTTTTGCAAGGTAATTTATTATCTCAAGAAATCCTTTTAAATAGATCATGTCTTTTGTCAGACCGCCGCCTCTGTAAATTCTCATCGCAACAGTGAAGGCAGCAAATTCTGAGAAACCATAATTGCCTGTAAGATTATTAAAAGCTTCAATAAAATCAGCACCATCTATCATGTATTCTGCAGCTTTGACCCTTGCAGCAAGCAGTCTTAATCTTGAAATATTCAAGCCGCCCGTAAGATATTCAGAAAGAACTGCCAGTCCTTCCTGCATTTCCTCGTAACCTGAAAGTCCCGTGTGCAGCTGCCTGAAAGGCTGTGCAAGACCATTGTAATAGGTTAATACATGCGTTCCAATCTCGTGCTGTATCAGAGATTCAACCCGTGATTCAGGCACTGAAAATTCAGTACCGATCAATAATTTATTTCTACTTACTATCAGCCCGGAATACATTTCATTATTTATCACGACCGAAGGTTTGAATAACGGATAGATAGATTTGTAATAATTGAATTCGCTGATCACACTTTTTTGAAATTGTAGTGCATCTATAATTTTACTTTTGCTGTGCTGATGCCTTTTATCAAAAATTTTTAAAATTTCATCTGCGAAACTGCTGAGCTCATTACTGACATTGCCGTAGAGCTGAAGGCTCCCATACCTGAATCCCGGCTTGTCGATATTCAGCATCATAGATATCTGCAGATCAACTTCCTCCCTCTTGCCGCTGAATAAATTTTTGATCGCAGGATCCTCGATCTCATCAATTGAAATGTCCCATAACGATCTCTTTGCTTTTGCAGGATCAAATGACAGCGGTTTATAGTAAAACTCCGGAAGCTTTTTATAACGGTGCTTTCGAAAATCATTTCTTGCTTCCGCCTCATTTATTGGAGAAACCTGAATTATGAAATCATAACTGTCGCAAATTTTTGCCAGCTTTCTGTCAGCACGTGCAACGGACTTTGAGAATGAACTTTTTCCGAGTGCATGAAAATGTATGGCTTTATGAGTAGTAAGTTTTTTTGAAAACACAAAAAAAGCACGGTTGAGTACATTCACCATTTGTGCTGAAAGCGATGACAATACTTGTGTATAAATTATTCCTTTCTGTACATTCATGTATACAGGCCTGACCTCAAGCCCTGCCAGATAAGTATTCATTTGCTTCAACTCATTCAAATTGAATAAAGCGCAGAGTCCCGGCGGGTTTATGGTTTGACTGAAAAGTAATTCTGCATGCGCTTTTTGTTTATGAATTGTGATAGAAGACAATCCGCGCTTAAGCGTTTTGTAAGTGCTGAATATCTCGCTCCCCTGTCTTTCATTTGAAAAAATTCTGAAGTTTGGTTTTAAAGGGTTTACAGAATCAATACTGTCTGATTTGTTTTTATCTTCCTTCCAGATCTCGAGAATCAGGAATGAATGAAAAAAAGCCGACAGAGTTTCTGCGATTGATCGCAGGATCTTCATAAGATCCTTATCGGAAGCTGAACCCCCATTAATATAAGATGAAGTACCATAGATCAGATTCTGAATTCTTTCATCATTACCGCCCGATGGAGTCCGGTAAACACAGATAAAAGGCAGCCGCCTGTCAATATGAAACCTCCCGCCGCCGGGCAGGGGCTTTTCAATTCTCACATTATTTTTTAATGATTCGCAAATTTCATCAATGCAGCCCCCAGGTATGTTGGTTCTATTCATTAATTTTCTATTGTTTCAACATTTGTCAAACCTTGCGGATCTTTTTTTGTAAATTATTCAGAACCGCGGGCAGTGTTGATGCCAGCGCATTTTTTATCGTTTCAACTTTATCATTATCTGCTTCTCCTGTCCATTCATTCATAAAAGTCTTTTTAAATTCTATTGAAAGTACGCACACATCATTTCCGAAATTTTCATTTATCCATTTGGAAAAGTATCCTCCCTTGAACTTAACATTTTCCTTCACATCCGGCTTATAGTATTTGTAATCAAACTTCACAAGATCGTTCATAAAATCATTTATCATGTTTCTCCAGTAACCTGCGTCAATATTTCCTGTGCCGATGTTTATGTCCGGATTCAGTAAAGGATCGTCCGGTTTACCTTCTGGCCCGTTTCGCATGTGATTGTAAGTGTGAATATCGTAAATAAAAATTTTTCCGTATGTGTCTGTATAATTTTTCAGAACGGGTTTCAGAGTTTCATAAAAATTTTTATACAATGATACCGACGCAGAAATATCTTCCTCTGCCAGAGCCACATTCCATACATTCAGCCCCCACGAATCAGCGGGAGTTAAATATACCGCCTTATCTTCAGCACGGTTG
>JBDTLQ010000315.1:0-4311 GCA_039934715.1 Ignavibacteria bacterium
CGCGTCTTGCGTCTCGCGTCTTGCGTCTAGCGTGTAAACACCGCGATCTTCAGCGTCTTCACTCCAAGCTCTTTGCAGTCTACATAAACTATATACATTCCGCTGGCGACATAATTGCCTTCATCGTTTTTCAGATCCCACTTCTCAAGCGAGTTATCAGGAGATAAATTGTTACGGTTTATTTTTTTAATAAGGACACCATCAAGTGTATAAATTAATATCGTACATGTTTGCGGAAGATGTGAAACATAAATAAACTTTTCATCTCCGTCATTGTATTCAAGCTCGGAAAATCCATAGTAAGGATTCGGGAAAACTTTTATGTTGCTTACTTCCTGTGACCCGAGCTGTTTATTTTTTAACTCTGTTCCCGTAACGCTCCAGTTGTATTTCACCGGATAGCCAGGAACAAAATCAGGACGTGTTATTCTGAATGGAGAAATTGTAAGAACATCGCCGGCAGACCATACCAGCGGAACACCATTCATTGATCTCACACGGGGAAGCCATGCATACATTACATCCATTGCCGGGAAACCGACGATGGCAGTCGCAAGACCCGGGTTTTTATTTGTATAATTAATATCTGGAACAGAATTATAATCAGAAGCAAATATGTATGTGAAGTGATAGTTGCCCAGCTTTGTTGTATCAGGATTCCAGAGACCATCATTATCCGAATCCATAAATCCTACATTCAATTGACGGAGTGAACCAGAGCTCGAATCGAGTTCATCTGAAGCAAATACACTAAATGGAATATCAACCATGTCAGTATAAGGAGTACTTGCATAATTTGAATCAACAGGCACATACCTGTATGCGCGGCTGTTCTGTCCGAATATTATTTTTATTTTTCTCAAAGGTCCGCCGGTAAGGATCGGATTGTCTGAAGACATCTGGCTAAAGAATTTACCGTTCGCTTTTACTCTTGTTGGACTGTTCCTGAATTTACCTGTGGTTGGAAAACTCATTCCGAGACTTCTGCTTTCAAACTGACGGTTGGTAATTATCTTTGCAGTCTTAATAGCATTGGTATCAGGACCAATAAACCATTCCTTTCCGTTTGGTTCATAGCTCCAGCATTTCTGTAAAGATCTTTTACCTGTATAAAAATAATAGATGTCATCCGGATCTCTGACCAATCCTGAATCCCGTATCTGTGTGTGAATAAAATTCAAACCATCCGCTCTCTTCACACTATCACGTTCACCGTTGAAGTTATGAACATCCTCAAATAAAATAGTTGTAATGCCGTTCATAGTTTTTGATAAGGTCCAGGCCGGGTTTTCATTTGTTCCTCCGAATGTTGATGTGTAGTTTGCGGTTACGAGTTGAAGCGGATCAATCACTACCGGCATTACAGCTAAATCTTTTTGATCTGTTAAAAGCGTATCACCCAAATTATTATTAATGACTGTCCCAGGTGCAAGCTGCTGCGGAACAACGCGTATAAAATACTTTTTTTCGGACTGCCTGACTTTAGGCAAAGTATATAGTCCTCCGATCGAATCGTAGTAATAGGCCGTGACAACAAACTTGTATTCAGTCCCGTTGATAATTCTCTTATTGCTGATTGTATCTTTATCTATCACAAAACTTCTCGTTATTCCGTTATCACTTCCGTACTGAACTACTCCGTAAAATATTCCATCGATACCCGGCACATATGTACTGTCTTTAATATTTTTTATTCCATCAGCGATATCAAAAGTTTTTAAAAGAACAGTGTCGACGACTGAAGGATGATTTGAAAAAGAATTGATCTGATAAATATTATATCCCTGGAATCTGTGAACACCGCCGGACAAATAATTCTGATAACTGACTTTTTCAGCGCTGTCATTCCATGTTAAATAAATTTTCCCGTCTCCCGGCGCGTATGAAGAAACTTTTGGCGGAATAATTTCAGGAGGTGGCTGAGAATTATTATCATAAAATCTTTGAATTATACCGGCAGATCGTTTTAACTGGGTAACACTGTTGCGGTTTGAATTTCCTCTTGCAATGATCTGCGCTGTAATGATCGTGATCGTATCTCCCGCATTAACTGTTAAAGGCCCTGTTGCTGTTACATCCCGCCTGTCCAATGCTCCGGGATTGATCCACCCAGTCGCAGTTTCAGGATCTCCGGTAAATGTTATAGTTGTGGTATCATTGGTAAGGGGATTTATCCAGCTTTCTCCTGTTCTCCATTTACCCTGCAAGACACGATAGGTTTCTATGTTGCTTAAGGGATCCGATGGTGCGGGTGTGGTGCTGTTGTAAAAATTAAAAACAGTCATGCCCTCGTCTACATAACCTAGCTTTTTAATTATATTATTACTGCCTGTAGGCTGATAATATTTAACCGTATCATTAATGCTGCCGGTATATTTTAAACCCGCTCTCAGAAATTTTGTACCAACAGCCGGAGGTTCCGTTCCATAAATTCCATCATTATTGGTAGCATTATATTCATAACTTAAGTTCAGATTTGTATCGCACCCGATCTTGTCATCTGAACCATCTCCGACATCATCATCCGTCCATATACCGAGCCACATATTATTCCAGGTCTCATTGCTTCTGTTTATTATTCTGTATTCCGTAAAGATAGTATTGTTGAAAGGGTTGGCAGGAGAATCAGAATTGCTTTCAAAATTATTATATACCCAGTTGGTCTGAAGGATCTGCGCTTTTAAAGATCTCACACTTGTCTGACCGGTGCTGTGAGGGAATGCGTCTGTGAAAACAAAAAACATTGTCTGCACTCCCTGTAAATAAGGTTCACCATCAGACGTTACATATGCTCCCTGCTGCACAGGCCAGTGAGTATAATCACTACTTGAAGTGTTTCCTTTCTCAATAGTATAAATTTTGTATGTCAGATCAGTTTGCGGCTCTCCGTTTTCATCAACGTATCCCGGCAGATAATCATAAGCATATTCAGCAACTGCCGTAAGCGTATCATTACCCGATACACATCCCAGCCAGAGTCCGGAAGCATATCTTGCTGTTTTTCCTGTACCCTTTGGCCATTCAAATCCTCCGTTTTGTGTTACAGGGTTACGGTTAAAATTTCCATTGGTCTGGTACCATGTGCTGATAGAATTTCCATTCATTAATTTATAGTCCACCACAGCAAAGTTGTTAAGCGGATTAACATTTGTTAAATGCTTCTTTGGATCACCGTCATAAAAATTGAAAGCGATGAATCCCAAGGATAATATCATAAGCGCGGAGGGTAATATTCTTTTCATGAATGTTCTCTAAAATTAGTTTTAAGCAAAAATATATTCTTATTCGTATTCAATGCAAAGATTTCTTTTTCTGTTTGCGCGGCAATATCCGGCTATATAATAGAGTAAGTTATGTTGGGTTTATTTGAAAAAGCCGATTTTGGTTAAATTTTAAAGCTTAGTGTGGAATGGCTTCAGGACATAAAATTCGATTTGTGTATTTCATAAAGACCGGTTATAATGTAAATCATTTACTTTTTTTACCACAAAGGCACGAAGGCTCAAAGGAAATAATTAAATATTTGTTTCTATTTCTTCTGATGTTCAACTGATTTGAAGATGTTTTATTAGATTAAATTAATGGAAAAATTATTTTATGTTTAAAAGTAAACTTAGTATATAACATTTTACCACTAAGTTCACTAAGAACACTAAGTGCAAATGTTCAGATTAGAATTTTTCTTGTGTCCTTCGTGACCTTAGTGGTAAATATAATGAGTTAGAAATGACAACACAAATTTGAAATGCAGAAACTAAAAATAACTGTATTACTGGAAGGACTGTCACCCGCCGAACTTAAGCGCCTTGGAGATTTTGTCCGTTCTCCTTTTTACAATAAAAATAAAACACTTGTATCACTTTATGAATTTTTGGAAAAACTTTTAACCGGTAATGGTCAGGATAATATCACGAAGGAAAACATCTGGCAATATCTTAATCCCGATAAAAAGTATGACGATTCAAGACTCCGGTCTGTTCTTTCGGATTTCAAAAAACTGTGCGAAACATTTCTTACCGTGGTCAAACAGGAAAGCGATCCCCTCAGACAAAGAAATGTTTTACTCGACACGTTAGCGGAAAAAAACCTGCCAAAGAATTTTGAACTGATCTCAAAAGAGATCTCGAAGATCTTTGATGAGGAATTTAACAGGAATAATGAATACTATCTGAACCGTATACATTTTGAGCGGTCTCATATTGATATAGGAGGAAAGAATATTGAAAAAAACCTTGATGAAAATTTTATCCGGCTGTCAGACTCTATCGATAATTTTTTCATTTCGGCAAAGCTTGATCTTTTTAATTCTCT
>JBDTLQ010000316.1:0-4304 GCA_039934715.1 Ignavibacteria bacterium
ACAGTCCAGTTGTATGCACCGTTTGTTGAATAAAGATATTCGACATCCCAGTCGGTCTCGCTGAATTTCCTTAACTGAACTATCATTAATTTATTATAAGCCCCGCCGGAAGCAACATATGACTGATAGCGGCGGTTTGTACCTATGTTAAATGATCCGAGGAAAGTTGATGATGTCACATAACTTCCAATCGATGTTTTCGCGATAGCGACCCTTGATGAATCACCAAGACTTGATTCAACCAGGAATATTGAATCCAATCCCGCGTTACGATAGTATGCTATATCACAATAAAAGTCAGAGGGATATTGAAATGCCAGTCCGATGAATGAAGTTGGCTTGTATGTTATTAGCGGAGAAGTAGTGTATGGGGAATAACAAATTGCGACTTTTTCTCCGGACCTCCAGCCTCCGGCCACACCGCTATCAACACAGCACGCTATGTAAATCCAGGGATTTGGCTTATACGCTTCGTTATCAGAAACGATACGCGGCTTCCAGTAATAATTTGAATTCACAGCTCCGGGCCACGCAAGTGTGAAGCCAGTATAAGAAATAACCCCCGAGACTTTAATCACATCAACGCCGATCTTGTACTGACCAGAATAATTATTGGTGGCGTATCCGAATGCTATCCACACATACTTATCACCGTTTGTATTTTCAATCAGCTCCATATCGATCTGATCCTGCCACATCCTGTTGCCGGTCGAAAAAGCAAGTGTGATCTTTTCAGTCCAGGATCTTCCTCCGTCATCTGAATAGCACAGACGCAGATTATCGTTAACAGCTCCGGTGTTAGGTCCGTAAACAAATGTGCTCCATATTCTGGTGGCGGTCGATCCGATCTGTTCAGTACAAGTGCTGATGCCTTTAACACCGGTGACTGCAGAGACAAGTCCGATGTTAATATTGTCGAGTTCACTGTTATTTTTTTTCTCAACAACAGTTTGTTCAAATTTTTCACCGGGTTTTGTTACCGACCCGGTTAAGTTATCGAGCTGTTTTTGTATTCGTAAAACATTATCAATATCTCCCGATCTTTTATATTCAAGCATTTGAGATTCAAGGGACTGAATTTGATTGCCTGAAATGCTGAAATTTTGTTCGACATCCCTGAAAGCGTCCTTTTTAATTTCAACCGGGGAAGGAGGAGGCATTACCTTTTGCTGCTGCGAGAAAGCATTTAAGCTTAAGAGTAAAATTGAAACAATAACGATCAAACATTTTGAAAAATTCTGAAACATGATACACTCCTTTTATTAAATTAAAATTAAAATATCTGTAAAATAAAATAATACCCGGCTGACTTTGGGGGAATGTGTCTGATTGTTAAAGATTCATCTAAGCTAAGTGCCGGGTTATTATTTTTTTAATGAACTAATACAAAAATATGTGAACTCTTTCCGCATTCCAAAGAATCTTTTTTCAGATTTTCACCTCAAAAAATGATCCCTAAGTCTAAGTAGAAACACTAAATACTTTCAAATTCCAACAGAATTTTACATTATTGATATGATTTGCAGCAGGTTAATTTTCATCTTACTTGAATGATAATTTAATAAAAAACACCGCATTCAACTGCGGTATTAAAATAAAATGCCGGAAGATAAATAGCTCCCGGCATTTTTATTAAGGAGTGAGATGAAATAAATTTACGGAGGTGTTATCTTTGAAACGAAATGCAAAGAGTTATTATAGGCAATGAGCATGTCGGCAAGATTAACATAATCATCTCCGTTTAGATCGGAATCAAGTCTGTCCCCGAAAACAAAAGTTATTATATCGTTATGAATACTAATGATATCCTCTAAATTTATATTCCCGTTCTGATCCACGTCCCCGCTGTAGAGACACCACCGGCTTCCTTTCAAAACTGTATTGCCGCCATATGCCCTCTCGTTGTTAGCTGTAAAATTATAGAAGGCGGGATTTGTTGTATTTATGGCTACCGGTGTTGAGCTCCAGGTTTCAACCGTGTTCCGGTGTTTAACGATTAGATAATAATTTCCTGCAGGAGCACGGGCAAATGTGCAAACATTACTCATTGACGAGTAATCAAGATAAGTCAGAGCTGTATCTACAATATTATATGGAGGAGTTGTTTCGGCAAGATATAAATATACAACTTCATATGTGGGATGCTGGTCAAGCACCTCATCATAGAATCCTTCAAGTGCTACAGTAACATATAAATTAGAAGCAGAGCATCCCCCGGTCGAGGAGACACTATAGAAATATGACCAGATGGACAGACAGCTGTCTCCGTTTACGTATCTGAAAGCGGGTTTGGGACTGCAAACGGAATTCGCGTAATTTGTATTTAGTGAATGTAAATAGGAATTACCTGAACCTGACACAGTGTATGAACCTACATTTTCCATATTTCCGTAAATGTTTTTATATGCTATGGAAAAGCTTCCATCCGCATCTCTTCTGCCGATTATGTCACCATACTTAGAATCATTGTATGAAGTATAATCAAGTGTTTCAGGGTCCCACGTCACTCCCGCATTGGACGAGTACATTGCCCACTGATCGAAATCATCGCTGTTATCATAATTATCAGAATAAGCTATTATTATCTTTTTCTGGTTTGTTCCTCCATTTGAGGCAACCTTTGCATACGCAAGATCATCTCCCGTCGGCGTAGAATAGCCTGATGAAACAGGATAGACAACTGAATTACTGAACGCTTTGTAAAAGTACAGGTTTGATTCGTAACCGGGATAAGCACTTAGAACAAATATAAGCGAGTCAGAGCCATTGTGAAAATTCGCAACGTCAGTCATCACTTCATAATTATGACCGGCAAAAGTGCTGTAAATGCTTTTAGCCAGATAGGTGATCGCGGGAGTTGTGCTAAAAGGACTTAAGACCCTGCAGACCTTTGCCATAAAATAATGTTCATTTCCGGCAAGAGAATCCTGCGTAGCAACAATAGTGATATAAGGATTGGAAGGATATCTTGTATTGTCGGAAGTGATCCTTGGTCTTAAGTAACTGCTCACCAACGATTGCCCCGGAAAAACCAGAGTCGTGCCTGCGTATCCGAGTGTCGGGGCGGAAACTATTGAATAACCGATCAATGGCTGACCGTACCCCCCGTTTGTCCTGTAGCCGTAAACAATGTGAAGATATTTTGTTCCGCTTGTATTCTCAATTATCTCCATGTCCATATTATCAAAATCAATTTTATTGTGAGCACTGAATGCGATCTTCGCATATAAATTATAGGAATTGCCGTTATTGGCAGAGTAATAAACGGATATTGTATCAGGTATAGCTAGAATTCCCGTATCACCATTGGCAAGTCCAACGGCTAACCAGATCTTTCCGGCAGTCGGACCTCTTTGCTCAACCTGCGTAGCAAGTCCTGCAACATAATTATATGCGTATTGAATCACATTGGAAAAATTCAGGTTGTCAGTTTCCTGTGGAGAAAAGTGACTTGCAGGAATGATAGTGCCCAGCGGTTCAGTTCCGGGTTTTGTAACAGTAGAGCCGTTCATTGTCTCCAGTTCTTTCTGAAGATCAACAATACGGTCCCCGGCTCTGGTATCATTCTGGGTTTGCTTGATACGGTTCATCTCATTCATTATTTCGGCCTCTTGTGGAGAAGGGTTATTCTGTGGGGTCTGCTCCAGTCTCCCTTGTGAATGTTTTGTCTCCAAAGGCGAAATGTTTGGGTTTCTCTTTTTGGTATTTTGACCGAATGAATCCGATGAGACGGTGGACATCAAGAAGGCCGCCAGGAATAATACGGATAGAACTTTTATTTTGTGTTTAATCTTTTTTCCTGATAGTAATGACATAGTTATAGTTTCTCCTATATAAAATTAATTTTTAAAATTAAAACAATAACCCGGCATGCCGGCATGCCTTTAAGGAAAGACCTTCGCGATGATCTTTTCCCGGCTATTATTTTTTATGATAAATATATGAACTGTTACAAAAATATATTGCCTGGTTTCATATTCCAAAGAAAGTATTTCCTGATTTTCATCTTGCATTCTGTTTCTTTACAGATGAAGATTTATTCAAATTATTAATTTTACACAAAGTATTTCAAGCTTTTGATAATATTATACCGACCCCCTTTTCACTTCCTTTTTTTAATTTTATACATAAAAAAAGCCGGAGTTTGCACCGGCCTTTTTTCAATTATAAATTACGAATTACAAATTACGAATTACGAATTACGAATATAAAGTTTAAAATCTAAAATCTAAAGTTTAAAATCTAAATCCTAAAATCTAAAATCTAAAATCTAAAATCTAAAATCTAAAATGTAAAATCTAAAA
>JBDTLQ010000317.1:0-4292 GCA_039934715.1 Ignavibacteria bacterium
AGAACAGTAAACTTATCTACCGATAAAAGTTAGAATTATTTTTGTTAAATCGTTTAAAATAGTGATAAAGTTACAATAATTATTTCATCGTTTTGGACGGATGTGACTTAATACTTAATACTTAATACAAAAGACTTGTTTCACTTTAAATAAATTTTGTTTATTTTAATGTAACCCATATTTCTCAAACCATAAATAAATTAGAGCATGAACAAATTATTACAATACTTAGCGGTTGTAATTCTTTTTGCAGCCTTAATCAATAATAGTTACGCAATACCACCAACCTTCGAAATGTCGATAAAAAATATTCTGCTTCCTGTAAATCCCGGTACAGGTGCAGACAGCGTTCTTCAGTTTGACGTTTATCTGCAGTGGACCAATTCATTTGTAGCAGGAGTAGATCCTTTTGAATACGGATCAAATCAGCTTGATATTATAGTTTCTACATTTCCGACTCTTGCCGGACCATTGTTTGCTTCAAGGGTAACAACAGGACTCCCGGCAGGCTCTCTTCCGCCTGTTATGCTGACCCCTTCTGTTCAGATAAATCCGGCACCGGGTTCAACATGGCTGTTCAAGGGATCGTCAATTGCTCCAAATGGAGCGAACAATTTTTTTATTGAAGATGATTTTCCGGGAACATGTATCGGAAGGTATAAGATCAGGACAAATGATCATACACTTCCGATCTTCCAGGTCTGTTTCAATTTCCAATTAACACTACCGATCAATACATTCGTTGCTTATATGCTGCCGCCGCTTGACCCCGATGACCCTGACAACCAATGGGCAGCCGGACTTTTGGATACGGTTACAAATTTGTATGATAATGTTTGTAGTGTATCTCCTGTAGAACTTGCAAACTTTTCATCAGCCGTCAATAAAAACATTGTTGCTTTATCCTGGTCAACAGTAAACGAGACAAACAACAAAGGTTTTGATATTGAAAGGTCCGTAGCAGGCTCAGCTGAATGGACAAGAGCAGGTTATACAGAAGGAAACGGAACTGTGACTGAACCAAAGAATTATACTTTCAATGAAAGAGTAAGTTCGGGACACTACAATTACAGATTGAAGCAAATTGATTTCAACGGCAACTTTGAATATTATAATTTGTCTGATGAAGTTGAGATCGGTATTCCCGATGTGTATTCAATTTCACAAAATTATCCGAACCCGTTCAATCCCTCGACGAAGATAGATTATGAACTTCCGTATGATGGAAAGGTAAGCATACTATTATATGATATATCCGGAAAGGAAGTCGGAAGATTGGTAAATGAAGTTATGACCGCCGGATATTATACTGTACAATACAACGCGTCGAATTTATCGAGCGGAATGTATTTCTACAGAATATCCGCGCAGGGTAATGGTCAGAATTTTGTACAGACAAAGAAGATGATGCTGATCAAGTAAGACTATGATGGACTATGATGGACTATGATGAAATGATTACATGGTTGATGACTATGATTAATCTCACCGGTTGTATTGGCGGATAAAGAAATGGAAATCCAATTGATTGGTATTCCAGATTGTCATCCCGCGAATCCAGTCGAAATGAAATAAAACAGTATGATATAATAACGGAATTTGCAATAAAAAAATCCGGGGACTCGCATCCCCGGATCCTTCCTTCTATTTGTTCTCCCTTTTAAAAACGTTGACAACTTTTGACCGGTCGTTCAGAATCTTGAAGTGAGGTTCATTGCAGATTCCTTTGCATGTGTTGTTTTAACCGCAAGCAGTCTTACTGAAGTGTTGACCTCAGCATCGTTCATCAGAGGTACATAGACCTTCATGAAGAGTAATGTAAGAACGGTTAGTAATAGTGTGAGTTGTATTAATCTCTTCATTTTATTCTCCTTGTTTTGTTTTTAATGATCAGGAAGACCCTGATCAATTGATGATACAAAGTTCGGCATAATAAGAAAATTAAAGTATAGGGGAGAACGAATAAAAAGTATAGGGGTAATCTCTCATATTTTAGTGACATGTAACTGGATATCATATAGAAATGTCCGGGAAGACTGCCACGAATTATCACGAATTAAGACTAATTCAAACTACTCTTGATACTGTTATACCGGCCAAGCCGGATCTTTTTACCTCGAAGACTCTAAGTCTCAAAGAATAAAGGTTTAGAAATTTGTTTTCTTTGAGACTTAGAGACTTAGAGGTTGAAATAATGTTTGAGACAATCTCTTGAAAAGAAAAGGAGAGGGGAGTATGACGCGTTTTCAAATCTTCATGCAACCCCCTGCACTCTCGGGGCAGTTTGGGAAGCTTCTTAAAAACCTCATAGTTTCCATAGAGTTATGAGCTGAAGCATCTTAGGAATATAAAATATATTGAGCTGAACTTTACGGATATTAGACAGTAATGAGCGGTAAATTTTTTATATCAAGTATTCCTTTATATAATATATGTGGGACACGGTGAAATAATAATGGCCGTCCGCCTTCTACAATAATTTCCTTGTAGTAATCTTTAGTCGCCTGGGGCATGGGTGAATATTTTGATACATCATCAGGATCATATGCGGTAAAATTTTCCCGGTTTAATTTGTCCTCCACTTTGTCATGAGCATATAAATATATGATGGTATTTTCGGTTGCAAATAATTCCGGATCCACCTGATAACAAGTCATACTAAAA
This sequence comes from Ignavibacteria bacterium, assembly GCA_039934715.1. Classification (GTDB taxonomy): domain Bacteria; phylum Bacteroidota; class Ignavibacteria; order Tepidaquicellales; family Tepidaquicellaceae; genus JAGPCH01. The sequence goes on from JBDTLQ010000317.1 coordinate 2,665, forward strand.
TCCGGATCTCTTCCGGCTTCAATCAGTGCTTGCTTTACTTCTTTGGGATCAACCGCAGAAAAGTGTAAAACATCATTCCATAGACAATCCAATACCGGAATACGATGCAGCATTAGAGACTCACGTCCTGCATAATTTTTTATTCGCTGTTCGTATATGTCCGGGTATATTTCTTTTAATGTATTCAGCGGATAAAGTACATTACCCCGGATATTTTTTGGTACCATGTGAAAGAGATAATTCATGCTTACTCCATTTTAAACTTCATTAAACAAAGGGGAGAGAGGATGACGTTTTTAGAAAAACTTTCTCTCAACTCTCATCCCGCGAATGGCGGGATCAATTGAACAACCTCACCCCCTGCCCCTCTCCCGAGATTGTCTCAAACATTAGTTTTACCTCGAAGACTCAAAGACTCCAAGAAGACAAATTCAAAATCTTTATTCTTTGAGCCTTAGAGTCTTTGAGGTAAAAGATAATAACTTGTTTTGAGACAGACTCCCCAAAAGGGGAGGGGAGAAGAACGCGTTTTTACTGCCGCCGATACCGACGGCGGAAATTTCAAAAAATTAAATTCGCGATATAATTCGAAACAATTCGTGTTAATTTGTTGCGAAGGAACGTCGGCAAATGACAAGATCTTATTTCATTTCTCTCAACGCACTCATTAGTTTTTCATATTCTTCAATAAGTACACCCTCAGACCCGTCTTCCGCATAATCTATGACCAGCTCCGCACCGTTTTTAAAACCAATGTGCAGCTTCTCTTCCGAAGTTATAGTCTCCACGTAAACTATTTCTTCAAGGTTTGCAGTAAAAAATTGTGAAGTGTAAAATTTCATTACCTGATTCTCCTTTATTTAATTTCTGATTATCTGAATTTGGGAAAGTAATATTGATTTCTCTATTACAATTTTTTACCCTGAACAATTTATATTGTGTGAGGAATGGTGAGGTGTGAAGAGCAGCCACGAATTGATGCGAATTGTTTCTAATTTTTTAAAACCTCACCCCCGGCCCTCTCCAAAGGCATGTCCCGACGAAGGCGGGGAGAGGGGAGAAGAACGCGTTTTCAAATCTAATGGAAACCCCCACCCCGTATGAAGATTTAGAAAAATCTTTTGCTTGTCTCTCAGCCAATGCCGGGATCCATTGAACAACCTCGGGGGCATGATATAGGGAAAATAATTTTAGAATTGGGAACGGCCGATGATAAAAGACAACGGAAAATTCTTGATGAACTGATCATACTCACCGAATGCGGATTAAGCAAAGAAGATTCGGAAATAGTAATAGTTAAGCTGCTTAATCAGGGAAGAAATTTTTGAGGAGTTGTATTGAGTATTGAGTATTGTGTATTGAGTCCAACGGTTTTATTATTCTCAAATAGAAAATACTAATTCGTTTATAATCGTAAAAACAATTCGTGTTAATTCGTCAGGTGATCGGGTGTGAATCTCGCAGACCTGCCACGCCACGAATTGACACGAATTTGTTTTTCGAATTGGTACGAATTTGCAGGGACACGCGATGGCATGTCCTTTTCTTAACCCCTCACCGCCCTGGGGCTGTCTAAAAAGTCAAATTTTAATGTAGCCGCAACCTTCAGGTTGCGCTTTTTGATCTTT
>JBDTLQ010000318.1:0-4253 GCA_039934715.1 Ignavibacteria bacterium
CAATGAGATCGGCGTACTCAACGCTGAGCCCATCGTAGTTTATATGCCTGATGATGACAAGCTCGGTGAATATAAAAAAGACTTTGGAAATGTTCTCGGGACGTTCGAACAAAATCCCGACGACGGCAGAGACGGTGAGAAAGGTTTCGCGGAATCCGACAAGATCGTGAACTCATTCAGGCTTTATAAAAATCTGGAAAAAGATAATGACAACCAGGTGGATAAGACGGAATTTCTCAAAGCAAGATTGTTTGATCTGATGATAGGCGACTGGGACAGGCATTCTGATCAGTGGCTCTGGGCAGGTTATAAAAAAGACGGCAAAACAATTTATGAGCCGATCCCTCGTGACCGTGACCAGGCGTTCAGCCTTTATGACGGCTTACTTCCGTTTATTGTAGGGCAATCGATCACACAGATCGAAGGATACAGCAAGGATTATCCGAAGATCTATGACCTGTCTTTTAACGGAAGATATATTGACAGAAGGTTCCTTCCCGGTGTGGAGAAAAAAGTTTATGATTCTCTTACAGCGTTTATACAAATTAAAATTAGTGATGATGTCATTATGAAGGCTGTAAAAAAAATGCCGGAGGAGTGGTACAAGCTTGAAGGAAAGCATCTTGAGGGCATGATAAAAGCAAGAAGAGATAATCTGAAAGAAGCATCGGATGAATTTTATGATCTCATAAATGAAACTGTGGATATTTATGCAAGCAGGAAGAATGAATATATTGAAGTGAACAATCTAAACGATTCCAGAGTTGAAATAAAATTTTATAAAAAAGATAAAGTAACAGGTGAAAAGAAGGGAGAACCTTTTTTTGTAAGGTCCTATAGTCCGGATGAAACAAATGAAATAAGAATGTATCTCAACGGAGGCAATGATGTTGTCATTGAGAAAGGCGTCAACAATACAGGTATTGATGTAATGGCAATCACCGGGAAAGATAAAGTTAAGGTTTTTGGTAAAGATATTGATGTAGTAAAAGACATCCGTCCTATAACAGATGAAAAAGAAAGATATGAACCTTTAGCTGAAGACAGAGGCTATGACTGGAGAGCGGGCCCGGTTCTGAATTACAATTCTGACGATGGTCTCATTCTCGGAGGAGGACCGATACTATACAAGCACTCTTATGGTGTCGCGCCTTACTCATATAGAATGTCACTTCTCGGCAGCTACGCGTTTAACGCTAAGAGCTACAGCATAAAATATACTGGTGAATTTTATTCCATAATAAAAGGTGTAAGAATTTTTCTGGACGCGCAGAAGACAGAACTGGGGATCACAAGATTTTTCGGTGAAGGAAATGAAACAGATCTGAATCAGGATCTTGACAACAATGATTTTTACAAAGTCGGACAGGAATTATTTTATGTGAGCCCTAACTTTGAAATACCACTAACTAAAAAGATAAGCTTTACAATTTCTCCTTTTTACAAATACTCCGACGTAAGCTATAATCAGAATACTTTATTAGGACAGAATCCTTCTACATATGGGATCGGAGAAATAAAATTTGCCGGGGCAAAATCGTCGCTGTCATTTGATTCACGAGATAACAAGGCAGAGCCTTATAAAGGATTATATGCACAGCTTCTCGGCAACTACACTCCTAATGTATTTAAGAATAACTTCGGATTCAGCAAGGCAGGAATTGACCTGAGAGGTTATGTTTCCACAGACAGCATAAAGGGTTTTACGTTTGTAGGAAGAGCCGCGGCTGGAAAGGTCTGGGGCAATTTTCCATTCTATGAATCTATGTTTCTCGGCGGAGCAAATTCTTTGAAGGGTTTTTCACGTGAAAGATTTGCAGGTGACGGTGTTGTACTCGCGCAGACTGAGATCAGGGCTCGTCTTTTCAGGATCAACTTCATATTGCCGGGAATGTTCGGACTCTCCGCATTCGGCGGAGCCGGAAGAGTTTATCTTGAAGGAGAATCATCAAAAAGATGGCACAGCGCATACGGAGGCTCCGCCTGGATCACATATCTTAACAGAGCTTTCAATATAGGATTCACAGTAGCAAAATCAGACGAAGGTTTTAAATATTTCTTCGGCACTGGTTTGTTCTTGTAACATATCTTCTTTTTTTACCACTTAGATCACTAAGAACACTGAGTTGTAAAATTAAATATTTTTTTTATAATTTATTGTTTTTCATATTCATGATATTAAAATTTGAATTTTTCGTTGTGTCCTTTGTGTTCATAGTGGTTAAAAAAATCGTCAAAAACAAACCGGTATTAGTAAATGGAAAAATCTGTAAGACGAAAAGATAAGATCAGATCGATCACAATAATCACAGTGATCGGAACTATTGTCGGTGTACTGTTCACAATCATTGCATTTGGATACGACAGCGCGCGCGTACTAAAAGGCGCCGTCGCCGGATTTTTGATAACGTTTCTTCTTGGTATTTTTGAAAATTTTGTTTTTCAAAACAGATTTAACAAACTTAGATTTTCAATTGTCCTTCTGATAAGAACATTAATGTATGTTCTTGTTATTTCCTTCGCTGTGATCTTTGTATGGGTAGTGCATGAGAGCAGTGTAAATGACGCGACAATTTTTCAAACATTATCGGGCAATGATTTCAAACACTTTATCCTACAGGGCGATTTTAAAAGCATATTGCTTTTCGCGATACTCACCAGCTTTCTCATTAACTTATTCACACAGGTAAATTCTCTTCTCGGTAAAGGAGTGCTGCTTAGCTATATCAAAGGCAAATATCACAGCCCAAAGCAGGAGGAACGTGTATTCATGTTCCTTGATCTTTCTTCTTCAACAACCATTGCAGAAAAGCTTGACCCTGTTACTTATCATAAGTTCATGAACAATTTCTTTTTCGATATTGACGAACCGATAGTAGAAACAAAAGGACAGATATATCAATATGTCGGAGATGAAGTTGTAATTAGCTGGAAGGACAATAAAGGCTTTGACAATGCAAACTGCATAAGATGTTTCTTTAATGTCAGAGACAGAATTGATAAGCTGTCCTCCAGGTATGAAAAGGAATTCGGATTGATCCCTGGATTCAAAGCCGGGCTTCATTCAGGGACAGTCGTAACAGGAGAGATAGGTGATTCAAAAAGAGAAATAGTATTTCACGGCGATGTACTGAACACTACCGCCAGAATTCAGACCGAATGCAACGCGTTGAAAAAGAAATTTCTTGTTTCCGGAGATGTACTTGAAAAAATTACTCTACCCGGAGAATATAAATCGATCGCAATGGGAAATTTTCTGTTAAGAGGAAAGGCGCAGGAAGTACAGATATTCAGCATTGAAAAAAAATAACATGAAGCTTACACAGCAGTCAAAAAGAAATCTAAGGACGATCGCGATATTCACTTCGCTGACCTCAGCCGGCGCGATCATCAATGCCCTCATTGAACACGGCTGGAACCTCTTTCCCGTAGTGAATGAATTTGTTATAGGTTTTATCTTCGGGATCGTCGCATCGGTGTTTGAGATCTATGTTTTTGAAAAACAATTCAGAAGACTGAATTTCACCTCACTCCTTTTTATAAGGACGCTGTTTTATGTATTGATCTGCACTCTGTTAATAATGGCAGTCGCCGCCAGCAGGATCGGATATGAAGCGAACATTAAATATTATGAAGCTCTCAATCACGGAAATTTTATTTCATTTATTACAAGCGGAGATTTCGCAGAGCTGCTGGTATATAGTGTAGTGCTCAGCTTTTTTGTAAATTTCATCAGGCAGATCGACAGGCTTCTCGGACAAAATGTTCTTTTGAATTACATCTCGGGAAGATACCAGCCACCGATAGAGGAAGAGCTGATAATAATGTTCCTCGATCTGAAATCATCAACAACTATCGCCGAAAGAATAGGACTGATAAAGAACCATCAATTCCTTAATGATTTCTTTCACGACATGACCGCTTCCATTTTAGAATGCAGAGCAAGAGTTTACCAGTATGTCGGTGATGAGGTCGTCCTGACATGGAAATTAAAGGAAGGAGTCATGGATCTTAATTGCATTAGATGTTTCTATCTCATTCAGAATTATATTAATGAAAGAAAAGATGTTTACATTGAAAAATACGGAGTGTATCCCGAATTCAAAGCAGGCATTCATTTCGGCAAAGTGATAGCCGGTGAGATAGGTGATGTTAAAAAAGACATTGTGCTTCACGGTGATACGATGAATACCACTGCACGCATCCAGGCTGAATGTAATAAGTACGGCAAAAAACTTTTGTCTTCCGGCGAA
>JBDTLQ010000319.1:0-4244 GCA_039934715.1 Ignavibacteria bacterium
CCAAACGTTTGAAATTGTAAAATGGAATCCAGAACTACAGAAAGATTCCGAAAATCTTTTGATAATTTACCGGATAAAATTAAAAGAGAAGCAAAAAGAATCTTTAAGATATGGAAGCAAATCCTCACATTAAAAGTTTAAAGTTCAAAAGAATTCACGCTAAAGAAGATATATACTCCGTATGGATAGACTGGCTTGGAGGGCATTAGGTATTAAAGAGAAAAATACAGTTATATGGTTCTGGATCGGCTCACATAATGATTATGACAATATGATTAAGAATTTGAAATAGAGGAAATTTAGAAAATAGAAAACACAGTTCAGATTGTCTGAATAATTAAAGGAACCTCTCCGGCAGAATTGCCACACTAAAAGCTCAACTCATAGCAATTACAGAAATTAATATTACATAACACACCCACACATACCGCCTGGTAATTTTTTCTCGCAGATTTACGCAAATACTTAGCGCAGATTTTCGCAGATATTTATTGCATACTTATTGAAGACTTTCGCAGAATCATCATGGTTTTTTTTGCGGGTATCTACGCTCAACATCTGGGAGCATTTGCGTTCAACATCTGCGAGCATCTGCGAGAGATCATGCAGAGTGGGACTTTTAATTATAATAAAGAATAGCGAGTCGGTTTGCCAGTGTGTCAGGGCATGTATATTGTCCGTCACGCCTTATCCTGTAATTTCCTTCCTGCCATGGAATCCCGGGGATGGAAACATGATTTACAATAAAAGGAAGAAATGAACAAATTGTCTCCTCGACAACATAATGTGTCTCAACATTGAGAACAGCCTGGCCGTAAGCTCCGGATGTCTGAGATTTATTTTCTGCTCTTGCAAAAAAATCTGCCCAGTTTGTAAACAATGTATCTTCATTTGGAAATGGTCTTGGAATTGTGATAGAACTTGTTCCGCCGGATCCTGAAAGTGAGGCTGTGATCACACCTGAAGAAGAATTATATGAAATTGTTTCTGTAAGTTCTTCATGAGGAAAAACACGAACAAGGTTTCCGCACAACGCGTGTGAAACGGTATCGCTTCCCATCCAGTAATACTGGGCCTGGATCACCCAGTCACTGTGAATGTGCCACCCGGGTGTGTAATCCGAAGTATTGCTGTCGAGACAATTACCCATCATGACCTGAGGAACAATCTGATTGTACAGATAATGTGAAATACTGTCAGGACCGCCGGCACCGTACCGGTCAAAATCAACTTGTCCGTATGTGTAAATTGTCTGATTGTTTGCATTCCAGCTGCCTGTAGGTAAAACGGGTACTCTCATTTTGTAAACGAGCTGCCAGTCGGTTGTGTGAGGTGGAAGCATGGTTTCTGCCTGATGCGGTTCAACGACAACCCTGTAACCCGGATCATTTTCTTCTGAATTTATTATTATGTTCGAATTTTTTTTATCACTGCAGCTGATGAATATTAATAAGACTGCAAAAGTGATCAACATAAATTTCATGCTGTAAATTGTTGGTTTAATTGAAAGAATAAAAATTTTCACTGCCGGAATCATTAAGAAATTTGTGATCGCCGACATTTTTTCTTATAAGTGATAATTGGTTCGCACCGTTAATTGCCGCAATGCCTCTGATGTTTTCATTAAAAAATTTGCCAGCGCATTCTATCTTAACTGTCCGCACTGCTGAAAACACATATTAGTCCAATACACTTTACTTCATTTATTGATGATTTAGAAAGTTGTAGGAGAGAAAAAGTTTGATTGCCAAAAATTAATTTGCAGTTTCTATTTCTACTCTTTTGTTTGCATAACAATTTACCCATTTCACGAAAGATTAACAATTTTAAAAACGTCGTTTATAGCTCCTTACTATTCCTTTGAAACCTTACCCAAACCCCTGCCTGCAGCAGACAGGTCTCTCTACATACCTGCCGATTGGATGCTGCCTTCTGAATTTAAGATTTTTAAATTTTGTGTTTCTTAATCGGTCCCATAAAGTTTCTTCTGCCATTGTACCTTTCTCTGAGGCGGCTGTGCTTTTTTTTACATTTAAAGTATTGTTTCCACAATATGAGTATTGAAATGAAGAATAGAGGAGCATGCGCTACGCTAAGGATGACAGAATGTATGGATGACAAAACGTTTGAATTACAAAAATGTATCGACGCACTCAAAACAACTGCTAACGCTAACTGCTAACTGTTCAAAAAAAAACTGTGTAAACCCATGAAAGAATTTCACAGATTTACACAGGTATTAAAAATTTACTAAAGCTTTCTATTTACTAAAGCTTTCTACGGAGTTATAACACCAACAAAGTTAGTGGCGTTATTATCCACAATTGATGCGTCACTTCCGTCAATAATTAAATCGCCGTTGACATCAGTAACCCTATAACCTGTCGCAAAATTATAAACATCATTATCTACAAGGGCTGCATCACTTCCGTCAACAATACCATCCTTATTGACATCGCCGCTGTATATAGTATACTTTGTTCCTTTCAATGTCTGGTTATTGCCAAATGCCTGCGAAGCTGCTGTAGTAAAGTTATAGCTTAAAGAATCACCCGAGAAGCTAATTGCCGTTGCACTCCACGTAGTTATTGAATTTCGGTGATCAACAACTATGTAATAAGGAACACCATTTGAAATACTTCCAAATCTGAACGAGCCTTTACCGCTTGAATCCAATACCGAAACCGAAGCATCAACCACAGCATAAGGTGAAGTACTGTTTCGTAATAAAACTGTTGCAGTATCGCTTATCATATTTGGCGGAGTATATAATCCCTCGATCAAAGCAGTAAGTTTGAGTTCGTGAGTTAATGGAGCAGTGAGTTCGATCACTGTGAAGTTACCCTGAGAACCTGAAGTTCCTGTGTAACTGCCGGTCCAGCATGCGCTTATAAGTGTACCGTAACCGCCGGTTGAAGTCGAAATTGCATCCGTACTTCTTGAAGTTCCAGTGAACCCGTTGTGCCTTAATTCTATAAGAACGTTTCCACCAGCATACGGCCATGGCGTATTGAATGAGATTTCCGGACCAAATGCATTTGGTGAGGTTCCAAAGGTATATGAGTTTGCAGGTATAAACAAAGAGCCAGTACGAACCTGTGTCTGAGGTCCGACTATATTACTGGCAAATGTTAAACTTCTTGCAGCAGGCTCAACACTTCCGCTTAGATATACATCATAATTTGAAAAAGTAACATCCGTAACAGGCCAGTTAGCTGTTGAAGAAGTCGGGATTCTCATCTTGAATCCTGTAAGGTTTTTTCCTACTAGTGCTGTAAGCTGACTTGCCTGTATCAGGAACTGATAAGTCCGTGCACTATTGGCCAGCGGACCCAGGAATGTTGCTGTACCTGGTATATTCTCATATGCATTAGGTACAACCACAGAAGAGGTCGGCGGATTAACCGTCAGACTTCTTGACAGTGTATCATTTGACGTTTTCTGATCACCGGCAAGTTGTGTATAACATGTTATTGTATATGATCCCGGAGCAGAAGGCGTATAAGAATCAAAATTAACAGGGACACTTGCCATTGAACCAAGTGAAGTGACAGGTTTTGTGCTTGAATAACCGCCCGGAGAAATCTTCATGGTAACATTAAATGTTTGCGTAGCAGATCCAAAATTTGTAATGGTTGCCTGAGGTGTATAAGCATTCGGATAAGTTATGGTTGCCGGTGGATTATTTATTGAAGCTGTACCTACATCGTTTGTCAGTAATCCCACCGGATGCTTTATGTCGTAAGCGGTTATAGCAACATTCTGCCAGTTAAGATATAAATAAACATTTGTATCTATAACCTCTACCTCAGCAGCTCCGGCAATACCGATGTCAGGTCCGGTCAAATTGAATGTGTATGAGTTCAATAAAGAGTTTGAAGCGATGCTAAACTTATGTAATTTGTTAATGGTACCGCCGACAACTCCCGACTGTTCCCAAACCCATAAATATGCCTGACCGGGTGTTGAAGCACTGTCAAATGCAACACCATATTTTGATGTAAGGCTGTTTACAACTGTTCCTACAACAACCCCGTTAGTATCCCTGCACACGAGGTTACCGGCAAAATCACTGCTCCAGAATCCTTTTCGGTTTGGATCCCATGCAATGGTTCTATATACAGCTCCGGTATGAGTATATGATGCAACGCGATTCAGCAGTGAATCCATTTTGTAAAGAACTGTTCCGGCCGCTCCGCCCCATATATACTTATTGCCGGAACCGTCAGGTGCTATTGTCATAT
>JBDTLQ010000320.1:0-4241 GCA_039934715.1 Ignavibacteria bacterium
AATTTGATACAAGCCATGGGCTGCATTGAAATTGTCTGATGTTTCGTGAACTGCCCAAAAAATTTTCCTGAAATTCAAAGTCATAAATTCCCTTAGGAGATACAGATGTGAGCCTATTGCTGTTGAACATATCCCCAAGACTTGCCATCAAACTGTCAATTAAGAGTTCAGTATTTGTCAATGAGTCATACAAATATACATTCATTGAGTTCGAGTCGATCCGCTGATAATTCCACGCCGGCTGAGCAGGGAAATCATTCCACCAGCCTGAGAATCTAAAATATCGTTTCCCGTTTTTTAAAGTAAGTTCATGTATCTCTACTTTCTTTATAGCCTGAAATATCTGCGGTGAACATCCCAGTATTAACTCATATTTGTGAAACACATAAACATTTCCGGTTTTCAGCGGATAAAATTTTGCTGCTGTTGTATCCCAGGCATTTGATTTACTTGCTGTTAATAAAATTAGCGCAGCACAAATAAGTAATATGTTTTTAAACTTTGTCATAAGAAAATTTTATTTTAATAATATCATTCTTTTCGTCTCGGCAAATTCATCTGTCTCAAGTTTATAAAAGTAGACACCGCTGGGAATTTCTGCTCCATCAAATTCAATTTCATAGCTTCCGGCATTTTGCTTCTCATTTACTAATGTATTTACTTCTTTTCCCAAAGCGTCAAAGACTACAAGCTTCACGTCTGACGTCTGACCATTGACGTTTGATGGAATTGAGTAGCGGATAATTGTACTCGGATTGAAAGGATTGGGATAGTTTTGTGAAAGAGAAAATCCTTCTGGTACCGTGATTCCCTTTTGTTTAACTGCAGTGAGCAAGGTATCACCGTGAACAGATCCGTCAATTACACATCCGCTCAGAATATAAAAAGTAGGATACGGATCTCCTTCTTCAATGTAATAAATTCCAATTCCATTGGCATATTTTCTTGTAGCTGCACTTAAGACAATCGTTGGACCGAATTCTTTTTTATCGTACGTGCTTCCGAATATTACAGCGTATCCAGTATCTGTGCATGTCCTGTAATCCATACCGCATTGGAAGATCCTGTCATTCTTTTTTGAAAATAAACTGTCAAGCAAAATCTCATTGGGTTGGCATCCCCCATTATAAAGAGCATAAATCTTACCGTTAAGTGAATCAATTCTTACCCATGGAGGATATTGCCACATAGTTGGGATGTAGCAGTTATAGTATCTCTTTGAATTTATTATAGTATCCTTAGTTATTGAAACTCTCATTCTTTGAGGATCATGAAACACATCATACCATGTATAGACCCAACTGTTTCCAACCTTTAAGGGAAAGTAATCAGAGACATTGCCTGCGTAAAGAGATTTTGAAACAAATATCAGGAGTACTATCAGTAATTTAGTTTTCATTAATAATTTATTCTTTAATTCATAAAATTATTTGATCAAAACCATTCTCTTTGTTTCAGCAAAATCACCTGCTTCTAATTTATAAAAATAGATCCCGCTGGGCAATCCTTCCGTTAAAATCAACAGTATAACTACCTGAAGTTTGTGCTTCATTAACTAATGTCTTTATTTCTTTTCCAAGTGCATCATAGACTATAAGTTTAACTTTTGACCTTTGGCCTTTGACGTTTGACGGAATTGTATAATTTATGATCGTATTCGGATTGAACGGATTGGGATAGTTTTGATGCAATGTATATTCTTCCGGAATAATGTTACCAATCTTTTTTACTGATGTAAGCATTGTATCGCCATATACTTTTCCATTAATGACACATCCTCTGAGGATCTCATAATTGTTTGCAGGCGGCGGCTCACCGGTCGCTGTCCATATGATCCCGATATCTTTTGCATAGTCAACATATTGCAGCACGAGTCCGTCATGCTCGAATCTTTTTACGTCTCTGGTAACACTAAAAACTTCCAGAGTTGAAATGCTCATGCATTCTCTGGTATAATATGCCTGAAGCTGACAGTTGATAAGATCACCAATACCTGAGGGAAGACTATCGATGATCCTGTCATTGTTGTAGTTGGAACATCCCCCTGTTGATGAGTAGGCGACAAGATTTCCTTTGGAAGAATCATACCTTATCCATTGTCCGGAAAAATTACTCCTGTAGAAAAAGTATTTATGATCATTGATTATTGTGTCTTTAGTAATTGAATATACACGGCTGGATTTAATTGGAGGAAAGGTCTGGAGATCATAAACCCAGATGTTGCCGACCTGCAACGGGAAGTATCTTGCTGATGAAGTATCCTGCGAATATGATTTGTAACTAAAGAATTGTGATAATATTATCACCGAAAATAGTATAAATGTTTTCATATTGCTTCAACCTTTTTGAAATAAAGTGACAAAATTAATTTGTAATATCAACCTAAATTTATTTGTAATAGAATTGTAATAGAGGGCTGCTGCTTCTATATTTGTAGCTTACAAATTTTATGAGGCTTTCACGATTTTTTCTCCCCACACTTAAAGAGGATCCTGTAGACGCGGTCGTTACTTCGCACCGGTTGATGCTGCGTTCTGGAATGATAAGGCAATTAACGGCAGGTGTCTATTCAACCCTTCCCTTTGGCTTAAAGGTTTTCAGAAAAGTAGAGAACATTATAAGAGAAGAGATGAACGCAATCGGAGGAAATGAATTCTATCTCCCGGCAATTTCCCCTAACGAGCTCTGGGCTGAAACTGGCAGACTCGAAGATTACGGCGACCTGATGTTCAGGATCAAGAACCGCGAGCTTGTACTTTGTCCTACACATGAAGAAATTTTTACATCTATCGCCAAGCCGAATTTAATTTCCTATAAGGATTTTCCTCAGGTATGGTATCAGATACAGTCTAAATTCAGGAATGAAGAACGTCCGCGCGCCGGTGTATTGCGCGGAAGGCAATTCACAATGAAGGACGCTTACTCGCTTGACTCGAGTTGGGAGGGACTTGATAAAGCATATCAGGATATGGCCAAGGCATACAGAAATATTTTTACAAGGTGCGGACTTAACTTTGTAGTGGTCTCCGCGTTCAGCGGCGCGATGGGAGGAAGTGATTCGGAAGAGTTCATGGCGCTGTCTTCAGTAGGTGAGGATAATATTGTTGTAAGTGAAGACGGAAAGTATGCGTCCAACCTTGAAGTTGCGGTTTCACACAAGGATAAATCAGAAAGAAAAAATTCGGATCTGATGTATGAAGAATTTCATACTCCCAACATTAAAACAATCGATGAGCTTGCAGACTTTGTAAAGACAAAAGATAAATCGATGCTTGCAAAGTCCAGGATCTATGTAAACGCTTTGCCGGAAGGCAATGAGTATATTTTGGTTTTAGTTTGCGGTGATGATGAAGTGAATGAGTCGAAACTGCAGAATTATTTTGGAATAAATATCAGGCCTGCTCACAATGAAGAGCTGATGGAAATTACCGGAGCAGACGCCGGGTCGATCGGACCAATTGGTTTAAAGAATAAAAAAATTAATATCATTGCAGATCACCTTCTTGAAGACGCAGACGAACTGATAAGCGGCGCAAACAAAAATGATTATCATCATAAAAATATTGATCTGAAAAGAGACGTCACGGGAATTGAATACAAAGATCTCAGAATAGTGAAGGAAGGCGAGGATACTTCTGATAGAAAAAGCAAGTTAAAGATCACTAAAGCGATAGAGGTCGGACATATATTCAAGCTTGGTACAAAATATTCTGAAGCTCTCGGTGCAAAATTTCTGGATGCTGAAGGGAAAGAGAATCCGATAATAATGGGAAGCTATGGTATCGGCGTCGAAAGGACAACGGCAGCTTATATTGAACAGAACTTTGATGACAAGGGTATTATATGGAAAGGAGAGATTGCCCCGTTTAAGGTTTTGCTGATTTCCCTTAATCAGAAAAATGAAGAGATCAAAAATATTAGTGAAGAATTTTATCAAAAATTTATAAATGACAAGATAGAAATTTTATTTGATGACAGAGATGATGTGAGACCGGGTATTAAGTTCAACGACGCTGATCTGATCGGAATACCTATTCAGCTGATATTGGGTGAAAAGAATTTGAAAGAAGGCAAAGTTGAGATCAAGATCAGGCAATCCGGAGAAAGGATTATAATAACCCTGAAAGCCGAGATAGTTGCCGAGGTAACTGAAGAGTGAGGGCTTGATTGATTTTGGCGAATATTTTAAAAATGGAAATTGTTTTGCGGCTGCTGCATACGCCAGGTCAGCCTCTTCAAAC
>JBDTLQ010000321.1:0-4230 GCA_039934715.1 Ignavibacteria bacterium
CCGTGATCTACGGTTAATTCAAAACTTTTTGGGAAAACGAAAAGGAATTAATGAGAATGCTTGGGAGGTCTGAAAGATGAATTCTTAAAACCATCTGCGAAAAGGGATTTTTCCCGAGCAAAATATTTTTTTCCGGGAGAAAAATTAACTACTATAAGAAAAGGGATCAAAAATAAACTGGTCGCTGCGGCAACGTTCATTTCTGAAGCGGATCCGGTTTCAAAATAATTTACATGTATCTGTTTGATTTTTATAAAATGGAAATTATTATCGTTAGCTTTATGATCTTCAATTAAATGTCTCAGTACATTGTTGGTATTAAACAAATTAAAATCATCCGAAATCCTGAGAGTGTTAATAATGATAATGCATGATATCGAAAGAATAATTGCAAGCGCTGCTGCACTTGCGGTCTTTTTTATCTTTTCAATATTTGATTTTATATATGCTGACATATTTATTCGGAATACAACGCGTCGTAATAAGGATTTATTTTTAATGAGTATTCAAGATAAGCTGTGGACTGTTCCGGCTTAGCGGTTTTACCAAAGATCTTTCCTGCATGGTAATACATCAGCGGATCTTTTGTTCCGAGCCTTAAAGCCTGCGAAATATATTTTTCCGCGTCTTCATAATTTCCGAGCTTGTAGCTTGTCCATGCTAGTGTATGATAAACCTTTATGCTCTGTGAACCGTTTTCCAGCGAGTTCTGCGCGTCAGAAAGTGATTCCTTCAGATTACGGTTATGATCTGCATTGAATAGTGCAAGCTCAAGATCAGTATCAACACCCTTCTCTTTGAACATTGTAATGATGAACTTTACTTTCCTGTATTGTTCTTCAGCTTTATCTTTTTCTCCTTTTAAAGTATAAACATCTCCAAGCGCTATCAGATATTCGGGTAATGTATTTTTTTCAAGAGCGGTCTTATATAATCCGATCGCTTCATCATATTGTTTTCTGAAAACTTTAATTCTTGCCAAACCTCCGTAACCATGAATGTATTCAGGAAAATTTTCCCTGATGCCGTTAAATATCATTTCCGCGTCTTCAATATTTCCGGAATTGTAATAAAGGTTGCCAAGCTGAACTCTGCACCACGCCGTATTCTCTGCATCCGGCGAGCCTGCCGAAATCGCTGACTTCATTGCGTCTATCGCTCCCTGCATATCTCCCTTAAGCTCTCTTACATACGACACCCGTGAATACGAACTAAGATCCGGTCTCGTGTCGACCATTTTCTGAACGCTCATTATCGCTTCATCATACATTCCGAGTTCTACCTGCGCGTCAACTTTAACACCGTAGGTATATGCACTGTAAGGATTTAGTTCAAGAGCTTTTTGTGATTGATCAAGTGCTTCTTTAAAATGATGACGTGAAAGATACACTGAACCTAATTCCGCAATTGCAAGAAAGTTATCCTCCTGTTCATCAACTGCACGTTCAAGAACATCTTCAGCCATGGCATAATATTCAGGATCATTTGATTCTCTTGCTTTCTGAATATATGCTGCGCCTAACTTTGTCAGCAGCCCGGAATTATCCGGATTTAATACCAATTGTTCCTTGAATGTAGTTATAAATTTATCCGCCGAAGTTCCCGTATTTGAAATGATGCCTGCTTCATTATCCGGAAGACCGGAATTTTTTTGTGTGCCGGCTTTGTAATCTTTTGCAATAAAAAAAACAACTGTTATCAAAACAACAGCTGAAAGCACAATTAATAATTTTTTCTTTTTCATGATTAATAAGAAGCAGCCCGTTTTAAACGGGCTGCAGTTTAATTTTTTTTATTTCAGCAATGTCATCTTTTTTGAATCAACACCTGCTGATGTTACTATCTTTACAAAGTAAGTTCCTGAAGCAACTGACTTACCGTTATTATCAAGTCCGTCCCACATTACTACCTTTTCTCCTGCTGTCAATCTTTCATTGACAAGTGTTCTGACTTCTTTTCCTAAAATATCATACACCTTCAGACTCACGTTATCTGTTTTTGTGAGAACATACTTTATCTGAGTTGATGGATTGAACGGGTTAGGATAATTTTGAAGTAATCCGAAACCATCAGGATTTACTGATTGACCGGAATTTGAAACAGACACTACTACTCCGTGTGAATTTGCATAACCTTCAGACGGCGCTGCAAGATATGGGAATGTTGTCTGGAAAGGTTTATCATTTCTCTGAACACCATCACCAAGCTGAGCATTAACACCTGTGCTGAACGGAGGTCCTAAAAGAACTCCACCCACAACTCTTAAAGCAATGTCAATTACATCATCTTTAAGTCTTCTGCCGTTTGGAAATCCAGCGTTATCACCGGCTATAACTCCAAGTCTGTTTTCATTGTCAAACGGAACCGGCGCTATACCAAGATTAATTCTTAACTGTTCCGATGGCGTCCTTGCATCCTGAGGTCTTTGTGTTAATCCGCTGACTCCCGTAAGGAAAACTGCAACAAGATCATTTCTTCCTGAAGTAGGAATATCATCAGTGATCGGGTAAAGTGTATTTATGATACCAGCAAGTTCGGGATTTGTAACATAATTTAAGAACTGTGCATCATTGACAGGAATAGAAGCATTCCACTTATCTTTTTGACTCAATGGGAGAACAACTTCATTCACTAAAGGCATGCCGAGCCTTGAAACATACACCCATGCACCTGATCCGGTTCTTGTTCCGTCATTGTTGATCACGGTTGTTGTCTTTCTGCTTGCAGTAGCCCATACTCCAACGATTGCGTTTGAATCTGTAGCTGCTGGATTCGGACTTCCGTTTCTTGTAACCTGTCCGATAGGAACTTTGATACAGATCGAATGAACATTATAACCCGCAAGCGCGTCTTTACCGCCGCCTGCATTTCCCGGTGCGCCCGGTCTGATCTTCAGAAGATCAAAAGCTGCTCCAAGGTCAACAAAGAATGCATCATCAGTCGGTCCGCAAAATACTTTTCCGCCGCTGCTTGGCAGATCTTTCACGGAGTTCATCATCAGTGCACCGTAGTTTGACATTGAAGGAGGTCCTGCATAATTTGGATCAGAGTGACCGTTGCCGCCTACATAGCATGGAGGAACAGGCATATCCGCCGATGTCCATTGAATAACACCATTTACAAGTCTTTTTACTTTGTAGGTTTGTTTTACATTTAAATTAACATCTTCAAATGTTGTTACTTCCCCTGTATTGTAAAGGAATGTATTTCCGTTTGCTACAATATCAGTAAATTCAAACTGATAACTTATGTGATCGATCCTGTCACCTACGTTATCAATTTTAATTTCATAAAGAACGTCAGTTCCGAATTTATGGAAATTCGGTCCGCCTGCCGGTTCTTCAAGCGGATTATAAGAGGCGATAATACAAATATTTCCGGGATCATCTGCCGGTCTGAACGCATACACATCTGTATTGTCAGCTACGGGATCCGTTGAAATTATTGGTGCTTCACGATGGCTCGAAGCGGTGGTCCATTGCGATGTAGTGAAGAGCGCAGCCCCTATCAATACAACCGCTAATGCTGAAAACAAATAGATTTTCTTACGCATAGATTTTTCCTTTTCGTTTGGTTTGTTAATATTGTGATTTAGAAATTTTAGTGTCGAGATAAGTAACGGAAAGAAATTTGAAGTGGATTGGTAAAGGTCGAAAAATTTTAGCGAGCGGATTTCGGTTTTACCTTTTAAATTGAAATCAATTATTTTAAAAAGTTAACCAATCAACTAATTAACAAATTAACTAATCAACCAATGTCAGAAGATAAAAAAAATCTGTGGTCAGGTGATGTTAAAACTCACTGGCATCCGGAAGAAGGTTTTTTCGAGCTGTCTCCGGAAAAAATTGCCGAAGGATTGAAATCAGCTTCAGACGGGCTTGCGCAGGCAATGGATAGACTGGATTTTTATATTAATCGTGCCGGATCGAATTTGTCCGGTGAGGCTAAAGCCAGGCTGGAAAAAGCAAAAGAAATTTTGCAGGGACTTTTTAAGTAAAACTTGTTAAGGACTATCCGGGGTCTTCTTCTCTGCTGGCGGTACATACTCATCCGGAAGCTTTATCCCGCCTCCGAAAAAAAACTCTCTCATCTGATCTTCAAAAACTTTATCCGTCGCGGGTGAGGTCAGGTCAAGCCTGTATTCATTCACTACCATTTTGAAATGATCAAGGAACATTTTGAATGCCTGCTTGGAAACATTATCATAAACCTTCTGACCCAGCTCCCCCG
>JBDTLQ010000322.1:0-4225 GCA_039934715.1 Ignavibacteria bacterium
AAAGCAGAAGCTACTTATCTTCGGATTTTTTAGATGATGATTTCTTCTCAGTTTTTTCAGAGGATCTGTTTTCGGATTTAACAGATTTCTTTGTTTCCGGAGCATTGCTTCCGCTGTCTGATGTTGCTGTTGTTTTTGAATCCGTTTTTGTTCCTTCATCTGAACTTCCTGACACTTCGGTTTTTTTTGTATCCCCGGAAGAAGATGAATTGGCCGGTTCAACTGACTTATTTTTATAATCAGTAAGATAAAATCCGCTTCCCTTAAATATAAGACCTGAACCCGATCCTATCAATCTCCTTAAAGTATTCTTTCCGCAGTTAGGACAAGTTGTAAGCTTTGCATCCTTCATTGACTGGTAGACCTCAAACTCATGTCCGCAATCATCACATTTATAATCGTATGTAGGCATAATAAATTATTAAATTTTCAGGAAATCTTTTTTTGCTTTCTCATACTCTTCCGCAGTGATCAATCCTTCATCAAGAGCTTCCTTAAATTCCTTCAGCTTGCCTTTAGAAACTGATTTCTTATGATTGTTAGCTATTGAAGGTTCTCTTTCAGGAATATCCACATCTTCTCCGCTCAATAACTCTTCAACCTTCAGTGCCCTCTTTATCCCGTCACCGATCAGTCTTGTAAAAGTATCAGGATTGTTTTTAAGGTAAACTACTCTATCGGTAAAGTCTTCCTTCTCATTGAGAGTTATCTTATCTTCAATTTCCTGTGAGAGATTTCTGAGGATCTTATACTGATATGTTTCAACTTTCCTTTTAGCGTCACCTGAAATTTCAAACTCAGAGGGTTTATAAATAACATCATAATAATATTCATATATAGACAGCATCTCCGCGAGCCTGTTGGCTTTAAAGAATTTATCCTGAACGATCTCCGCGTCCTTTAGTATCCTGTATCTCAAAGCATCCTTGCCCTGCTCCTCAAAGAGCCTGTTGATAAGACGTGATTCGATACCGAGCTGCTCAACTCTCTTTACGGTTATTCCCTCCTGCTTTGTATATTTATAAATTGCCTTTGAAGATTCAGTTTCAGGAATGACAT
Organism: Ignavibacteria bacterium; assembly: GCA_039934715.1. Taxonomy (GTDB): domain Bacteria; phylum Bacteroidota; class Ignavibacteria; order Tepidaquicellales; family Tepidaquicellaceae; genus JAGPCH01. Next base: position 1,060 of record JBDTLQ010000322.1, read on the forward strand.
CAAACACTCCGAAGATCATACCTAATAAATAAGCTTTGTATGCTTCATCAAGCCTTGTCTTCTCCTCATCGTTCAGTGGGATAATGTCATGATAAATAAAATAATTTTTATTTATATGCATATCGACATTATGATTCTGAGAAAGATTTTTATAATAAGGCTTCATCTCTTCGGCAATTGTGTAAGAATAAAAAAGAGGGAAACCTGCCCACTCGGAATAAAATGTAATTGAAGTATTGTCAGCTGAATCTTTGAACTCTACATTCGAGCCGGCGATCGACTGGATCAATGACTGGAATTTTTTGAATGAAGGAGAATTTGTTTTCACTCCTATGTAAAACTTCTTAGCCGATTCATCAAGCTTAAAGCTTCCCGGGATCTCGCGGGTCCTCATCCATGGAAATGCCTGGTTAAACATTCCTCTTATCTTTGACTCGCTTCTTATCGCGTCCTTGTCAAAAAGAATGTCAGTGATATTGTAATCTTCTCTTATGTTTTCAAACTGTTTCTTTGCAAATGCCAGCATCTTGTTCTCGATCAGCTGCGCGTCTCTTTCACGAAGTATGTTCACAATGTCCGTTACATCAGATGCTCCCAGCTCCTTCAGCAGCTTGTTGGAAAGATTTTTTATGTTTTCCTGTGCAGCCTGTCCCGTCCCTATGTATCTTACATAATACTCATTGCTCACTTCATCCGGTTCATAGATCATAAGGTTAAAGCTTGTCTCCTGTTTCTGTAAAAAGTATCTGTACTTTTTCTGAAAATTATTTTTCAATACACCAAGATTTCCGGTAAGCTTGTTAAGATCCGATATAAGTCCGGTCGAAAGAATTTTATCATTAGCTGTCTTCTCTCTTGTTTCTATCAAAGCGAGTATCCTGAGTGATATCTCCCGCGCATAGTATCTCGATTTAAGTTTTATAAGCGCATTGTAATATTCTTCCATTATGTTAAGCACCTTTTCCAGCGAACCTGTCATCGCTGATTTCCTCAGCACATTGATCTTCGAACGTGTTTCATCTTCCTTAAGCTCCTGAAATTTTCTTCTGAACTCGGCATCAAGCTTTGTTACCAATGACTGAAGATCTTTTATTTCTTTTTCATACTTTGGAATGTAATCGAAATTACCGTCTGTCAAAATGAACTGCAGTCTCTTCAATAAATTGATCGCGTAAAAAACTCCGCGTGTAGAATCATTGACAAGCGAATTTATTTTCCTTTCAAGATTGCCGACCAGATTTCTGTCACGGTCTCCTATCAGAGATTGTATGTTCTTTGTCCTGTTGGAAAATATCTGTGAAAGGAACATGCCCTGTCTGTTTATATCGGTATCATCCTTGAAATTAGTATCAAACTTCATTTTCTCATTCAGAAGATATGAAGACCAGTTAGTTCCTCTCTTTCCGCTGATCAGATCGTTTTGAAGATTTACAAGAAAGGTTTTTATGTTTGATTGAATAGATGTCTTCTCTCCGCTTTTATAAAGTGAATCGAGAAGCTGGAATTTATTTTTTGATTCAAGCAGGCCAAGCTCCGGAAGAAATTCATTTATCAGGTATCCGTCAACATCACTCTGTGATCCTTCGGCATATGTCAGATAATAATTTATTATGTCTTCACACAGCTTGTATGCGCAGGAGATAATGATCCTGTCCACAGGTATTGAAATCGTTGCCTGACCTAAAGTAGAATATTTTCTTGAATAGGTATTATCAGTGACCGAGTTATCATCAGGCCATAATCTTTGCTTATATTGAACAAGATTTACCCTTACACCTCTTTTGTAATTCGCGAAATCTGAATTTGAGAAATCCTGGAAGATTGTATCAGAAAGCATTTTATAAATGTCACGGTTATTCTGATCCGAGAGAGAAAGATTCTTTGAATTTTCTCCGTCAATAATATAAGTATCGTCATAAACTCCGGGCTGGAAAACATGAGGTTCATTCTTTTTCCATGAGACATTGAAAGTATTTTTCAGATTGTAATATTCAAACTCTTTAAGAGCGGCATATCCGTTCGCGAAAACTCTTTCCTTGCCGTAAGACTGGTAGATCTTTGGAAGAACAATATAACATGTCGAGACCGCCTGATTTCTGAAAATGCTTCTGATTAGAAATCCCATGTCTGTTATCATTCCTGAGCCTGTACCGCCGCTGACAGAAGTTACGACATACACATTTATCTTATCGGTGTTGACGTTTTTTATCTTGTGAATATCTTTGACCTGATTGATCGACCGGGAATCTGTTATCCTTGATTTAGCGGCTGTAAGTTTTGAAACGATCTCGTCATAATTATGAAAGAATGCAAGACGGGCTGCCGGCCTTATCTGACCTGCGCCGGTATTCATTGTACCAAGCTTCGCGATCTCGCCTGTAGTACTCAGCCATTCCTTTACATGCGGGACATCATGTATCCTGTAAATGTAATCGGATGGGTTTACCGGGTGAAATATTTTTTCCGATGGCTGGAAATCTATATCGTTGATCAGATAATCTCTTTCACGTGCAATGCCGCTTTCTTCTGACGGAGCATTGTCGGTGTCAATGTAAAGATATGAGATGATCGGAAAATCATTTATGGAACCGTACTTCTCAACGAACTGTCGTCTTAATCTCAGCAAAACCTCTTTGCCCGTTCCGCCCAAACCTATTATGATTGTCGGCATGAGCTCCTGTGTCTTCAGCTCAAGCTTTTCCTTTGCGGAAATATCAAGGATCATGTTCTGATCTACATGTTCGCTATCTAAATTTATTTTACCTTCCATACTTTAATCATGTTTTTTTGAATAAACGGTACCAGAAGTTATAAAGTTATAAAGTTATAAAGAGCATATAAAACTTTACAAACTTGATAAACTTGATAACTTGATAACTTGATAAACCTGATAAACTAAAGTTCAACAACACTTTCTCCTCCATCAAGACCGATCACATTTCCAGTCATCCAGTGAGAATCCTGTTTATAGTTGTCTACAACAAAGGCAGCGATCTCTTCAGGTTTTGTAAGACGGTGTACCGGATTTCTTTGAATGGCATTATCAATAATATTCTGACTCTTTGGTATTTTACTTAATGCGGGAGTCTCGGTTACACCAGCTCTGATCGCGTTAGCGGAAATGCCTCTGCTTCCGAGCTCCATTGCGAGCTGACGGACATAAGAT
>JBDTLQ010000323.1:0-4215 GCA_039934715.1 Ignavibacteria bacterium
AAAACATTCTATATGAGAATTCAAAACTTCACCGTTACGGCTGTAACCAATGCTTAAAGTTGTGTCGTTCGTTCTTAATAGATTCATAGCAATGTTTCTTAGCTGAGTGGGATAATTAGATGCGGGATAATATGGCAGTCTGTCTTTAATTATCTCATCAACAGCTTTATCATTTATTGTCTCTATTATATCACCGGTTTTGAGACCTGACCTTTCACCCAAGACGTCATCATAGTAATCAGTAACGAGAGCTTTATTTTCAACAAAGGTAATTTCTACCGGAGCAAAATTTTTTCCTCTGTAATTTTCGACAACAATGTCATTCCTTATATTTGCATGAGAGTCGTGAATCCTTCCTATCAGAGTCAGTGCGGCGAGTTTGTATTCCTGTTCATCTGAAGCATTCACAAATATTGGTACATACTCCCTTAATACTTCATTCCAGTCTTCCCCGGTTAAATACTTCGACGGATAAAAGTATTCAATAATATTCCAGTACCTGTAAAGGCAAAGCAGCCGGAACCCGGCATCCGGAAATTTCATTGACGGGTAAGCTCTTTCATTTTTAAAATCAGGATTGCCGACACCCGGAAACATTCCGATATAATAATTCTCATTTGTTCTTTGCGCATCCTTAATAGTATTTAGCTGAGCACTCAGCTTTTCTCCTAAATCCGGATTGTTAATCCAGCTTAGTTCTGGTCTGAGCTTCACTTCACCTGTATTATGGAGCTCTTCCTTTCCGCCTTCTGTCTTTCCCAGGCTTGTGATCCAATCCGATAAAGCAGTATTTCTTTCCTCAGTATTTTTTGCTTCAACAATCTTTGGCAATACTCTGAACAATTCAAAATCCCAGTTGTAATTACCTTCTGCAATTGCAGGATGATAATATTTCAGAAAACCCCAGACTTTTCCGAGAACAATTAAATTTTCTAAAGTTGAAGGCGATGCTGTTAGATCCATTGTTGAAATTTTTGACCCTTGATTAAATTCTTTATCCAAATCTGCTTTATATTTCTTCGGTTCGGTGTAATTAAGTTCGGAGATATCGTTTCCATCTACAAGGATCTGAAAATCATCCGCCCACAACTGACCTGTCCCCATAAGCAGTGCACCGATATTAATAGTCTTTGAATTTTCCGGATAAGGAAGTTTAACGGAATATAATTCCCAGTCTGCCGTTCCCTGAATATTTTTTTCCTGCATGTTGTCAATGTTCAATGAATTATCAACTCCGTCAAGACGAAGCATCAGGCCTATTTGACCGTCAGCTACATTTTTCATCTTCAAATAAGCTTTCACTTCAATTTCATTTCCCTGAAAACCGGCAGGCAGGGATGCAATAACAGATGCAAACGGTTCATCCTTGTTATCCCGTTCAAGCAGCATTGAATTCCTGCCGCTGTGTTTTTCAATTGTATCAATCTTCACAACATTATTGCCTTGCCAGGACAGATTCCAATTTGCAGGAGTCTTGTCCGGGTTTGTTATTTCGAAACCTAAATTGAGTGATTCAACAAATTTTTCTCTTTTTAATTTTTCTTCGGAAAGCAATTTGGCATAGACCTCATTGCTTAAAACCGAAATTGAATCAATCCTGTAATTACCCTGGTTTTTTCTGATGTATTGATTCTTCTGCTCCTCTGACATTCCTGAATAATCATTTAAAGGATAAATTTCCAGATGATATAATCCCTTCTGCTCTGCCTGAAATTTAATGTACTCGGGTCCTTTGTTTCCGTTTGGAGAGTCAAATGAATATATTTTTTTGAAAGACGGGTCTGATAGATCTATAGCGACGTCAACACCAAGCTGGTTTACGATCAATGAACAAAACTCACCTTTGCCTAATTTTATCCCAAACTTTTGTATCTCACCCGCAGATAATTTTTGATTGTAAGTTTTTCCCCGCTTAAGAATTGTTTCTTTATTTTGTGAATGGCCGGATGAAATGAAGAAAAATAAAATACTTATCACAATTAAGTTTTTCATAGCAAATATTTAATTAAAATTAATTAACAATGTTTTATAACTTGTGAATTTAAAACCTGAAATGTATTTGCTGACTATTGCTGAACGATTGAGTATTAGAAGGTGTCATAAATTGATTGTTCTTACTTCAAAAATTTTCCTTAAAGCAAAATTAATAAAACTGTTTAGTAATTACAAAATATATTACTCAAGGGCTTAGAAGCATTGGAGTTTGCAACATAACAAAATACAACTATAGCTGTCATACATCTCCTACAAATAAGCTCTGATTATTCAAAACTTCAACCGTCCCGAATGAAATTCGAAAAGTCTCGACGATTCCGCAGAATAAAATATATGGTCCGGGCTAAAATTTTATCATTAGGTTACCTTAATAAATAGTTGTTTAATCTTCCGGGTTAAAACTTCAATCTTGGTAAGTGTCATGTCTAATTCGACAATAGAATTTTTTCCTTTGATCAGGCTGTTGACAGGGTGGGCTACGATGTTCCTGAGCTTGTTTACAAGCTTAACTGATGAATCAAAATCTTTCCCGGTGATCCCGATTTTCCTGTTAAAATTCTTCTGCCTTATGATCCACGCCATGTCGCCTAAATACGCGCACTCAATGAATTTATGGTCAAGGCTTTTTTTAATTTCTCTTTTATACCGGGTATTAGGTTTCACGGACCTGTTATTCTCTTCGAAAATACTGAACAATTCATGATCATCAATTCCTGATTTGTTGATCAGCCTGCCAAATTCAAATTCCAGCTGTGAGATCAGATTATACAAATAAACATATACATGCTTGCTGTTTAGATTCCCTGCAGTTAATAACCCTGTAACTTCCTTTTCATTTTTCAGAAAAAAGAAGTTCCTGTCTCCCTTAGCGAATGCCTTTACTGCATCTTTAATATTTGTAAGGTGATATATGAAATCCTTCGGTTTTATTTCATATACCTTAATGTCATTAACTTCAAAACCTCCCCATTCTTTCGTTTTGAAATATTTTTTAAAAGTACCATCGGCTTCCTGAATAGGCAAAACATCAAATTTGTTTTTTTGCATCTTGTCAAAAGCCTGCTCTCTTGTTTCATTGCGGCCCGCATATTTCCAGTCTGATTTGTCTATACAGATATTGGATATCGTTATCTCCGGAGTGGAGTGGGTCTGTTGAAAACTAGTTTTTTTCATTGTCTTTTATTACCGGTATAAACAGATACAAATTGATATAGTATTGTCGTTGGTGACCAAAATAAAAATGCCAACCAAAATAATTTTATCATAAGCTTTTTAAAGATTCCCCGACGTTATTGGTGTTCCGGAAGTATGCAGATAGAACAATCATTGATTTTATACCGCCCTTCGCCCGTGTTGGTGCTGCAGGCGGATTTGTAATTATTGGATTGAAAAGTAGTTATAATAGATCTCAAAAGCTAATCAATGCTCATTAGTTTCGGTCCGGAAGTTGAGTATTGCGTATTAGTATTAAGTATTGAGTATTAAGTTGAGTATTAAGTATTAAGTATTGAGTATCAGTTTTTTGTGCTAACAAGGCAAGCTTAAAGAAGCAAAAGAAAAAGAAAATTAGCCGGGACAAACGAATTAGCCTCATTACCGAAATGAAGTTCGTAAAGGTTATCAAAATGACTTGAAATAAATTGTACTCAAAATTAGGTTATAAAAATGAGACCAAAAGTATAACTGCAGTTATTAATAATTATTAAATCCCTCATACATGGGTTGAAAAAAATTCATGTGAATTTTTTTAACAAACTTTCCCGCAGAATTCTTCGTAAAAAAACACACCAATGAAAAGAATAAATTTTCATCTTATTATTTTTTTGACAGTATATTTTTCAGTTAATCTGGCATACGCACAGGTATTCGATAAAGAACCCGATAAAAAGATTTTGACTATTTCGAAAGTTTTAAAAGACAGCACAAGAGTAAATCCGGAAAAATATCTTCCCATACTTACAGAGAAATTAACTTCCAACATTTCTGATCAATTCCGAAAGGTGAAGACCATTCATGATTGGATCACAACTGAAATACAATATGATACTGAACCTTACCTCAGATATTCAGATCTGATTTCTGAAACGAATGAAGTACTGAGAGAGAAGAGAGGAATTTGTGTCGGCTACTGCAACCTGTTCAATAAGATGTGCAGCTATGTAGATATAGAAAGTGTTTCAATTTCCGGTGTTGCCAAGCCTGCGTATATTACCGAAGAAT
>JBDTLQ010000324.1:0-4209 GCA_039934715.1 Ignavibacteria bacterium
AAAGACTGAAAAAGATGAAGCGCATGAAATGGTGAGAAAGATACTTATAATGCCCGTTGATGAGCTTGATCTTTCGGTAAGATCACAGAATTGTTTAAGGTCAGCGAACATAAAAACTATTGCCGATCTTGTTAGCAAGAACGAAGGTGAAATGCTTCATTACAGGAATTTCGGGAGAAAGTCACTCGCAGAGTTAGGAGAGCTTATTGAGAATTTCGGATTAACATTCGGAATGGATGTGGATAAATATCTCAAAGAAGAACCGGTAAGTTAATTTATAAATCATAAGTTATTTAGAATTTTATGGTACACAGAAAAAAAGGCAGAAAGCTCGGACGAACGGCAAGTCACCGCAGCGCTTTACTGGCTAATTTGTCTATTGCACTGATCTTAAATAAAAGAATAAAGACAACCGAAGCCAAGGCTAAAGAATTGAGAAGGTTCATTGAGCCACTGGTTTCAAAAGCGAAGAAGGCTTTGACATTCAAAGACTCCTCTCCGGAAAAGAATGTACATTTAAGAAGAGAAGCAAGAAAATTTTTGAACAATAAAGAAGCGCTGATCATTTTATTTGATGAGATCGGAGCAAAGGTCGGCGACAGACCGGGCGGATATACGAGAGTATTGAAGACCGGAACAAGATACGGCGACGGCGCACAGACAGCGATCATTGAATTTGTAGATTACAATTATGTAAAGGCGAAAGAAGATTCCGCAAAGGAAAAAGAGGACGCGAAAACACCTGATACGAAGAAGGCAGAAAAAAAGGCCGGTACCACTAAAAAAGAAAGACCATCAAAAAAAGACATTAAAGCATCTAACAAAAGCACTACGGATAAAAAAACTAAAACCAGGACAACAACAAGAAAGAAAACCGTAGACAAGTAGAATTTACATTTAAAGATCCTTAACTCAGTTAAAAATTTTTTCTAATAAGATTATAATGATTGTTAAGGATTTTTTATTTAAAAAAACGGGCATCAATTATGAAAATAGTATCAGCAGAATTTATAAAGAGCATTTATGATCTGAGAGCGCTTCCAAATTCTGTTTTATCTGAATTTGTTTTTGTGGGAAGATCAAATGTAGGAAAGTCATCTCTTGTGAATATTATTTGTAATAAGAAGAAGCTTGCAAAGATAGGTTCTGTTCCCGGAAAGACACGTCAGCTAAACTATTTTCTGATCAATGAAAAATTTTACCTTGTAGACCTGCCGGGTTATGGTTACGCGAAAGTACCTGAACAGATAAGAGCCGGCTGGAGAAAACTTGTTGAAGATTATATAAGTGAAAGATCCAATGTAAAACTTGTGTTCGTACTTATTGATGCGAGACATGAGCCGACATATCTTGATGAATTAATGGTTAGCTGGCTTGAATATTATGAAATACCTTTTGCAATAGTTCTCACAAAGTCAGACAAGATCTCCGCCAATAAAATGCAGAAGCAGATATACAGAGCCTCAAAAATTGTTAACAATGAAGATCTTTGCATTGACTACATACCTTTCTCGATCATTACAGGAGAAGGAAAATACGAGATACTAAAATTGATTGAAGAGCATCTCGATACCTGAGAAATCCCCACGTTACACACCTTTAATACCATTTATATTCTTTACATTCTTAGCTCCTTTTAATAACTTGAATCATAATTATCAAAATGCAGCCTGTAAAAATTTTAATTGCAGATAACATTGATACATCGGGGGTAAAGTTATTGCCACCAAAAAAATTCGAAGTTAAAAGCGAGATCGGAATATCTAACCAAGATATAATCAGGTCATACAGAGATTATGATGTATTATTGATAAGAAGTGTAAGATCCATTGATAAGAGTTTTATTAAGAACACTTCATTTAAGGTCATAGCCACAGGTTCCAAAGGTACCGATCATATTGATGTCGAATTTGCAGCTGAAAATGGAATCAGAATTTTGAATGCTGATGATTCGAATAATATATCTGCAGCAGAACATACCCTGGCACTAATTCTCGCGATCGAGAAAAGATTATTGTTTTCAGATAAACTTGTAAGAGGCAACAGGTTTGGATTTTATGATTATGAAAGAAATGAGCTTTATGGGAAGAGTATCGGTATAGTAGGTTTTGGGAAGGTCGGGAGCTATGTCGGAAAATTATGTGAAGCCTTCGGTATGAAAGTGTATGCAAATGACATTGATAAAAAAGTAATTATTAAAAATAAAAATTTTATTTTTAAAAGTTTAAATTTTCTTTTAAAGAACTGCGAGTTTATATCCATTCATATTCCTTTAGATAAAAAAAACTTTCATTTTTTTTCAAAAGAAAAATTAAGATTACTCAATAAGAGATCCGTGCTGATAAACACATCAAGAGGAGATATGATTGACGAAAAATATCTGATAAAGATGCTTGAAAAAAATGAAATCAGATTCGCGGGGCTTGATGTGTTCAGCGGCGAACCCGCTGTTGACAAGCGTTTAGGAGCGCTCGATAATGTTGTATTGTCAAATCATATAGCGGGTAAGACGGAGCAGAGCAGGAGGAAGGTTTCGGAAAATATTTTCAGACAGATAAGGGACTTTTACAGTTAATTGATGCTTGACAATACAAATGTAAATTAATAATTTGCAAACAAAACTTTACGATTGCTTAATACGAAAATCTATATTGACAAGTTACAGCATTAGTAGTATATTAATTATAAAAGTTTATAACCCTCGCAATAAAAATTTTTAAAAGAGATTTTAAATTAATTAATTAATCATTAAGGAGAAAAAACATGTCACAGAAATTTACTACATCCTTGTTGCTTGTAATTATGATGTTTTCCTTTAGCCTTTCATACTCGAGGGACAAAGGAAATCCGATTAAAGCTACCACTGTAGATGGTTCAGAAATTGCAATTTCAAATAAGAATACAGCTCTAATACAAAATCAAACAGATAATTTCTACGCACCATTAACAACAAATACATATGTAGTTAACTTTACACCTCTTGGATTGTCATCATTTTATGATCTTCAGTCAAACGGAGTAACAAATGAAATATGGCAAAATCCTATATCACCCGATAATGTTCACGCGGCGGTTATGGTACTTCCGACATTCGGCGGAACAAGGTTTGTTAATTATTTACTCAGCACAGATCGAGGACAAACATGGTCACTTTTAGGAAACGTTGCTGAATCTCAGTCAGGATTTCCATCAATTGATGGTTACCCGGATGGGAAAGCAGTAGTTGCTATGCATACAACCGCAGGCGGTGTAGCATCAGCAAGAACTCAAATTTTCACAGATCAGGGTGCGGGATTTGGTGTATTTGACAGATCCGATCCGGGCCTTAATGGTACAGTTTCAATGATCTGGGCTAGATGCCTGGTAACAGGTAATTCCACTAATCCTGTCGCTTTTGTAAGTTCGGAAAATGCAGGAACATCACTAACAGGAACAAACACAGTTACAAGTCCTACATCATTCAGCGGATGGCAGAATTACAGCGACGGTTCGACTGCTGAACAATATGCTCTTGGATTGGCACAAAACGGAAATGTCGGACACGCATACATTGAAGCTACAGACGTCGGTTCAGTTTCATTCAGAGAATCGACTGACGGCGGTTTGGCATGGGGAACATCTACGCAAATTTTTAATGCAGATATTACTGCAGACAGCTTAACTGCTTTTAGAGGAATTTCAGTTGTTTATTTACAAAATACACCTTGCGTAACATTCGAAGTTATCCATCAGACAGTAGCTGACGGAGTTTTCCCGACATTACCATGTAAGATAATGTTCTGGTCTCCTGCAGTAAACGGCGGAGTTGCAAAGGAAATCGCCGGAGAAAATAATATTCCTTTCTACCCGAATTCAGGTCCTAGTACATCTTACGGTGTGTACTTCCCGCTTTGCAGGCCTTCTATAGGAAGAACTAATGACCCTGCATCCAGCATGCTGTTCTGTGCTATCAATGCAACAACAGACCAGATACAAACATCTGATTCAAACGTTTATTATGCAACATATTTGACAGTTTCTTATAATGGTGGTAATACATGGACAGCTCCTGAAAGAGTAACACCAACCACACCATTAAAGGATTACAGATATGCAGGTCTTTCACATACAAGTTCATTGAAATCTTCAGCACCCGGTGCTCCATGGTTAGTTCAGGGTTTAGTTGAAGTTCATGATTACGCCGGTGCATTTGCTCCTTCTATGCCTCCC
>JBDTLQ010000325.1:0-4208 GCA_039934715.1 Ignavibacteria bacterium
AAGAATAATTTACCAATGCCTTTGCTTCTGAATCTTTCCGAAATAAAAATATCTTCAAGGTATAAAGTCTTTTTTGCTTTAAATGAAGAATAGGTAAAAAAATAAAACGTATATCCTGCGATTATGGAATTTACTTCAGCCAGTAGTATTTTGAATTTAGGTTTTTTTGAAAAAGCATCTTTTATAAGTCTTTTACGAGCGGATTTATCAGGAGGCAGGAGCTTCTCAAATTCAGCAAGCTCATTGATTAATTTTAAGATAGATTTTGAATCCCTCTTCTTTGCACCTCTAATTTTAATTTTATTCAACTTTTTGTTTTAATGTTTAAAATAAAATTAATAATGTTTAAATTAATTAAAATCTAAAAAAATGAACTTACGATCTGACAGAATCATGATATTTATTTATCCGGTATTATTCTTTTTATTGATCCTGCCTTTAAACGCATTTCGTTATAATGATCAGTCATCTTCAAAATTGCCAAGGGATGATTATGAAAAGATGAAGTGTACAAAAAAGCTTAAATCTTTTGATGCATCGCTGAAAGAGCTTCCAATCAATGAAGTTATAGTCGAAGTGGGAAAAACATTTATGGGAACTCCATATGTCGCGGGAACACTTGATGAGAATCCTCATTCCGAGGAAGTTGTAATTAAGATCACCGGACTCGACTGTGTTACATTTGTAGAAAACTCACTCGTGTTTTCAAGATTGATAAAACAGGGAAAAACTTCATTTGAAGATTACATGATCGAACTGGAGAAGATAAGATACAGAGATGGAATGAATACAGGCTATCCTTCGAGGCTTCATTATTTCACTGACTGGATCTATGATAATGAGAAGAAAGGAATTGTAAAAGATATCACAAAGGAAATTGGCGGCGTACCATATCAGAAGAGAATTAATTTTATGTCAAGCCACCGGAATTCATATAAACAGCTTGCCGGCGATGACAATAATTTTTCCGGTATAGGTGAAATTGAAGATCAGATCAACGCGCGTGATATATACTACATACCCGTTGAAGATATTCCAAATGTTTATGACAAATTGCAAACTGGAGACATTGTTGGAATTACATCTACGATTGACGGACTTGATGTTGCCCATACAGGATATATATATAAACAGGACGGGAAGACTTATCTGCTGAATGCATCTCTTAAAGATAAACAGGTAGAAATATCCCCGATGGAGCTGCAGGATTATATTTTAGGAAATAAAAAACAGGGCGGTATCGTTGTTGCAAGAGTTCTTGATGTAAATTAAATTTCTGATGCCGTTAATATTAATTTGTGTTTTATTTTATCTGATAGGTTCTGTTCCGACGGCATATCTGATCGTTAAGTTAAGATACAAGAAAAATATTGTGACCGAGGGCTCCGGGAATGTCGGGGCAAGAAATACATTAGAGGTAACTAACTCGAAGACTGACGCAATAATTGTTTTAATAGCGGATTTTCTTAAAGGCGCTGTCCCGGTTTTTTGCTTCTTGAAATTTTCAATGCACGATCCCCGGCTGGTACTATTCCCATCGTTATTTTTGCTTGCGGGGCATAATTATTCGGTATGGCTGAAGTTCAAAGGAGGCAGGGGACTTGCTACTGCCGCAGGAATAATGGCGGTCATAAATTTTACTTTGGTGATCATATGGCTGATCTTTTATTTTGTCCTTAACAGGTTCATAAAGAATGTTCATATATCTACTGTCATTGCTTTGATAATTTTACCTTTATCGGTTGTACTGTTTCAGAATTTTATTTTAAGATTTAACAATCCTTATATAACAGGTCCGGATGATCAGTTTCCATTTTTATTTTCATTCTGTTCATCGATAATAATAATTATCTTGCTCAAACACATTCATCCGCTGATCGGGATTTATCAAAAGAGAAACCCGGATCATTAAAAATTTCAATCATAAATTAACCAATTAACCAATTAACCAATTAACCATTTAACACAAATAATCCAATCAACTAATTAACCATAAACAATCAATGAGCAAAAATCCTCAGTTAAACACCAACGAAGATCTGAACGAAATGGCAAGGCAGATAAGGAGAGATATTATAAACATGCTCGTAATTGCACAGACAGGACATTCCGGAGGTCCGCTTGGAATGGCTGATATATTCACGGCTTTATATTTTAATAAGCTTAACATAGACAACACTGATCCTGATTTGAATGACCGGGATTATTTCTTTTTATCAATCGGGCATATTGCTCCTGTTTGGTACGCGACGCTTGCGCGAAGAGGATTTTATCCTATTGAAGAAATGAAGACTTTAAGAAGAATTAACGGACGTCTTCAGGGACATCCCGCTCCGGCGAAAACACACGGACTTCCGGGAATTGAAATAGCTTCGGGTTCGCTAGGACAGGGATTGTCGATCGCCGTTGGAACAGCAATTGGTCTGCGAATGGACGGAAGAAATAATTATGTCTACTGTGTCAATGGTGACGGTGAATTACAGGAGGGCCAGATCTGGGAAGCTGTCATGACAGCGGCTCATCACAAGGTTGATAATCTTACGATGATCATTGACAGGAACAGATGCCAGATTGATAACAGGACTGAAAATGTTCTCGGGCTTGAGCCGCTTGCCGATAAGTTCGAAGCATTCAACTGGAAGGTCTATGACATTGACGGGCACAACATGCAGCAGATCCTTGATACAATTGATGAGGCAAAAGCTTTCAAAGGAAAACCAAAAGTTATAATTGCAAATACGCTGATGGGAAAAGGTGTTTCTTTCATGGAGGATAATTATAAGTGGCATGGTATCCCTCCGACCACTGAACAGGCAGGGATCGCATTGAAAGAACTTGTCTCTACAAAGTATAAGGATTTTTTTGATCTTGAAGAAATGGCAGAACTGTAAATCAATTTCAAATTTCAAATTACAAATTAGTTTACAAAGGATTTTCATTTTTATTAATGTAAATAGTGATTAATAAACATTGGGATTTTATACATAAAAATATTACTTGTAAGGATTTCAAAATTGGTTTAGATTAAATCAAAAAAAAATTAATGAAAACAGCTTCGATAAGAGTCATGACAGAACCTAAATTAAAGAAAGAAGTAGAAAGAATTTTTAAAAAATCCGGATTAACCACGACTGATGCGATCAATCTTTTCTATAAACAAGTAAAGCAAAAAAAAAGAATTCCTTTCGATATCAAATCGCCGAACAAAGTCACGAAAGATACTTTTGAAAAAACAGACAAAAGAAAAGAGCTAGTAAGATTTAATAGTATTGATGAACTGCTTAAAGAACTAAAGACTTGATATTAAATATTGTAAGAACTAATAGAATCAAAAAAGATTACAAGATTTTGATGAAACAAGGCAAGGATGTAATTAAGCTTGATCAGGTCATGATAAAACTATCTAATAAAGGAATTTTAATTCAAAAATTCCGAGACCATAAATTAAGGGGAGAATATATGAATAGAAGAGAATGCCATATCGAACCTGATTGGATATTAATTTATAAAATCGAAAATGACGAAATAATTTTTGAAAGGACCGGTTCACATTCAGAGTTATTTGAATGATTTCCAAAGCATAAAATTTTTTTTGATCTTGAAGAAATGGCGGAAGTTGTAATTCAATTTCAAATTACAGATTTCAAATTACAAATTAAGTACCGTTAATAAGGAATTAAGAAGTTTAATTTTTAAATAGTCATAATAATTTTGTGAATCTAATAAATATCATTTACCGATTTATATTATTATTTTATGCAAAAAATTTTTCTAATTAATTTTTCATTTGAATAAAGACAACAACCATTACACAGAAGACATAGGTGCAGATATACTTATAATCGGCGGAGCTGAAGATAAACTTAATGAAAGACATATCTTAAGAAAGTTTGTAGAACTATCCGGCGGTAAAGAAGCAAAGTTATTGATCGTCCCCGTCCCTTCCGATTTTCCTGTAGTCACTGCCACTCTTTATAAAAGTATTTTTGAAAGTCTCGGCATAAAAAAAGTTTCTGTTCTTGAAGCGGTATCAAGACGTGAGATCCTGAAAGTTGATCCGGACGCTGTTCTAAAAAATATCACAGGGATCTTTTTAACCGGAGGTGATCAGATGAGATTGAGTTCTATACTCGGTGGAACAAAGTTATTGCTGGCTCTGAAGGAAGCTATATCAAACGGGGTGACTCTTGCAGGCTCGAGCGCTGGAG
>JBDTLQ010000326.1:0-4194 GCA_039934715.1 Ignavibacteria bacterium
TTTCCTGTTACATTTCAATTTGATGAAACTATAAATGCATTCGACGGCAATCAGATCACACTCGGAGCGCTGGATCAGAATAACCGCGCAGTGTTTGAAACATACTTCAACCCTCCTGCATCATTCGCGTTAGCATCTGTTCCTTTTTATTTTGACAGAAGAGAATCGTTAATGAACAATTATAAAAACCTTCTAAACTTCGGAACACTCGTTGGTTCGGAAGCGAATGGAATTATCCAGAGGAAAACAGATCTTATAAATGGGCAGGCTTTCAGCTGGGAGCTTGGAGACATTGACAGAACAAATATTAAATACGCGCTTGGCACAATTTTAAAATTAGGGTTTTATGCAGGAGCAAGAAAAGGAATTCTTCCGATGAAACCGGGAATTGAGATCGATCTTACTCTGGACAACATCAGCAGGTTTGAAAAAAACTTTAATGATTATCCGTTGCGAATGGATGATCTGCTGATCGGTACTGCTCATCCTCAGGGAGGAAACATAATGGCGGGAGAAAATTCAAAACATAAAAGTAAAAGAGTATTGAGATCGGATTATTGTGTGGAAGGATTTAAGAATGTTTATGTTGCCGATGCATCGGTATTTCCCGAGAGCATGAAGCTGAATCCGCAATGGACAATAATGGCGATGAGTTCGATGGCCGCTAAGAAGGTGCTGGAGAATTCTTTATGAGTGAACCTGAAGTTGTAAAAAGAGACAAGGAAGATTATGTCAATCTCACCCGCAGTGAAGCTCAGAATCATTACCGGACTGAGTCAACAAAAGAGGAAAAGAAAAAACCCAAAGAGCAGTCAGCTGCAAATAAAGTATCTGATTTTTTTCAATCTAAATTTTTTTCATGGTTCTATCATTACTTCAGAAGCAGATGTGGCCCGCGTCACGCGTTTCTGAATTATAAAACGCAGGTCGAAGATAAAGGCATTTATAAACTTGAAAAAACTTCATCCGCAGATGAGCCCGGGATAAGCATCGCGCTGGTTGGCGACTGGGGAACCGATACAACTGAATCAGACAGGATCGGAGCCCTGATCGGAAGTTATGAAACGGATTATTCAATTCATCTCGGTGATATTTATTTTGTCGGAATGAAGGATGAGATCGCTCAGAATTTTTTTAATGAGAATTGTTCATGGTACAGAGGCACCACAGGAAGTTTTTCGATAATGGGTAATCATGAAATGTATTCGCGGGGAATTTCATTCTACAGGGATCTCCTTCCTACGCTTGGTGTCCGTTCAAAAACAGAGAACAAATATCTCGGACAGAAAGCGGCCTTCTTTTGTCTGGAGAATGACCACTGGAGAATTATTGGTCTTGATACCGGATACAATTCGGTCGGCATTCCTCTGATAGAATATATATTCAAACCCAGATGCGATCTGCATAATGACATTTTAGAATGGCTTGATGAAACGTTGAATTTAAAAAATGACAAGCGCGGAATAATTTTTCTGACACATCATCAGTACTGTTCGGCTTTTGAAGAGGAATATAAAAAGACTGCTGAGCAGCTTGCGGCATTGATCGGCGAAGACAGAAAAGTCCTTTGGTACTGGGGACATGAACATCGGATGGCGGTTTACGGGAAATACAAAAGAGATAAAGGAATTACAGCATATGGAAGATGTATCGGGCATGGTGGTATGCCGGTTGAGTTCAAAGATAAGTTAAAGACGGATAAAGCCGAAGAATGTAATCTTGTTTTATATGATGAAAGAAAGAATACGGAAATAAAAAATATTGATATAGGTTTTAACGGGTTTGTGATATTAAATATAAATGAAGCAGAATTGACAGCAGAGTATTATGATATTCACAATGAATTATTATTAAAGGAAGTTTGGACTGCGGACAATCAGTCGGGAGAGATCAAAGGAAAAGAAATTGGTTCTGTTTCAAAAGACATAACGCTTTATACAAGTGATATAAGAAAAGCAATAGAGTGAATTATTTTAACAGTATTAATTTTTTTGTCTGAGAGAAATTTCCGGTTTCAAGCTTGTAATAGTAGATTCCGCTCGGCAAATTTTCCGCTTTAAAATCAATCGTGTAACTTCCTGCAACCTTGTTCTCATTAACCAATGTCTGTATTTCCTTTCCCTGAACATCGAATATTTTAAGTGAAACAAAATCAGCGATCTTTAATTCATAATTTATTTTTGTCTTTGGATTAAAAGGATTGGGATAATTCTGAAAGAGAGTAACAGAAGACGGAATATTCAAATTTTCATTTGTGATATTTGTTATATAAGTATACTTTAATATAACTCCGTCAAGTCCGAATGCCCATCCATGCAATGAATCAGTAAAATCTACAGAGTAAATTTCAGCACTGTCGGTAACCGGAATTGTAGTCCAGCTCATACCTGTATCAAAAGAAACTGCCCAGTGTCTCGCATATCCAAGAGGCATCCAGGCTTCCTTACTGTTTCTGAAATCAATTGAATATGCCTGACCAAATAAGCCAAGAGATTGATAATTCCAATTGGAGCCTCCATTAGTTGTTTTGCTGATCTGAACACCATATTCAAAATCCCCTCCAACTGAAATAATTCTCTCAGAGTTTTTTATAAATAGATTGTAGAATGGCTCCGGTGAATAACCTCCGGCATTCCATGTTGAACCCGAATCTGTTGTTTTCCAGATAACGCCTGCTATATCAATTTGACCACCGCATGCGTAACCAATATTGGCAGAAACAAATTTAAATTTTGCAATTGGAAATCCTGAAAACTCAGAAGAATCCACAGTGACGGTAAACCATGAATTTCCGGCATCGGTTGTTTTATTAATTGCGCCTCCAAAGCCTCCGAGATAACCATTCAAAGAATCTAAAAAATAAACAGTTCTGAATATTCTTGTTGTATCCTCAAGAAATTTTGCAGTCCAGTTGATGCCGCCATTGGTGGTCGTCAGAAGAGTAGTTCCGTTTAGAAGAAATTCATTTGCTACAGCCCACCCGAGCCGTTTATTCAAAAAAAAAATATCATTGATATAATAGTCAACTGGATTGTTTTGTATAACAAATGTATCGCCTCCATTTGACGTGTGCACAATAATTCCGTTATCACCGGCTGCCCATCCGTTGAGTTCATCCACGAATGAACAGTTTCGAAGTGTAGCCGGCGTCGGGCTGATTAATTTTACCCAGGAGCCCTCTGCGCGAACATTTAAATGTAAAGTCAAACAGCACAAAGTTAAAAATATTTTATTGATAGTTCTCACTTTCTCCTTGATAGATATTTTATTTTGTGATTTTTCGGTTGAAATATAATGTTAATAAACATACTTTGATATGAAATTTTCAAATAACAAATTAAAACTATTATGAAAAATTTTAACTTCTTCAGAAAGGGAATAACAGGTCTAATTATTTTATTAATTCTTTCTTTCGTCGGAACGGAAATATTTCAGGGACAAAGAGTACCTCTGCTATTAAATCCGAATATTTTTAACTATGATGAAAGTGATCCTTACATTGACAGACCAACCAGGGAATCATATTCACATGTTATTGAAGGCACCGACGAGGACCTTGATATAATAACCGATGTAAATGGATTTGATAATTTTGAAATTGGGATTGATAATATGGAACAAATGCTTGTCTCAAATCCGACTAACCCTCTCAATATGCAGTTTGGAGTTAATGGCGGTACTGCGGGACAAAATGCATATTACACAACAGACGGTTATAACTGGACGTTAAGTAATCCTGCTTATCCTCCGACAACTTGCTGCGATCCCTGGTCAGCGTTTGACAGTCTTGGAAGGCTTGTCTACGGATCGGGCGTCAGCGGTCAATATGTTTACAGATCAGCAGACGGTGGTGCCACTTACGGTCCGGCAATTTTGTCAGTCAACGGTGTTGATAGAAACACAATTGCTGCCGACCAGACAAACGGCCCGTTTACTAATTATCTATATGCTGCAATTACCACCGGGGCAAGTCTGGGACAATTTGCAAGAAGCCTTGATAACGGTGTGACCTGGGCCAATACATATTCATCTGCCAATAGTGTTCCAGGCGTCATGATTGCGGTTGGTCCAAACGGAGCAACGCAAGGCGGCTGCGTGATGTATGTAACAAATACGGGCACCTCTGAAAATGTAACATACACATTTCACAGGTCACTTAACGGAGGTGCTACTTTCAGTGTAAGATCAAGTCTT